>JAGPMH010000008.1 GCA_018052945.1 Negativicutes bacterium
CATTTTTTATATTAACTATTTTCTGTTACTATAAAAATTCTAACAACCATCTCTCTTTTCCTTTACTAATATTAAAAGACCGGAAGCAGTATTAAAATTAATTTTTATACTGCTTCCGGTTTTTTTTATTAATAAATAACAACTCTAATTATAAAAAACACATCGTAAACATCTTAAATTTTAAGCCATAAATAAATTTATATCATCTTCCACCGTATTAATAGGTGCAATGCCAAAGTTTTCTTGCAATACCTTTACTACCGTCGGTGATAAAAATGCCGGTAATGTCGGTCCAAGATGAATGTTTTTAAAACCTAATGCCAACAGCGCCAATAACACAATTACAGCCTTTTGCTCATACCAAGCAATATTAAACGCTATTGGCAAATCATTAATATCGGCTACATCAAAAATTTCTTTTAACTTCAACGCCACAACGGCTAACGAGTAGGAATCATTACATTGACCAGCATCTAGCACTCTAGGGATACCACCAATATCACCTAATGGTAGTTTATTATAACGATATTTAGCACAACCAGCTGTCAAAATAACAGTATCAGCTGGTAGTTGTTTCGCAAATTCAGTATAGTAATCACGCGATTTCATTCTGCCGTCACAACCGGCCATTACAAAAAACTTTTTAATCGCACCACTTTTTACAGCTTCTACTACTTTATCTGCTAAAGCAAAAACTTGATTGTGAGCAAATCCACCAATAATATTACCACTTTCAATCTCGATTGGTGGCTTAGAATTCTTAGCTAAAGAAATTACTGCTGAAAAATCCTTTTTCCCTTCGTTATTAGGTTCTATATGAGTACAAGTTGGATATCCTGCCGCACCGGTTGTAAAGATACGTTTAGTAATTTCCGGATTTTTCGGTGGTACAATACAGTTAGTGGTAAATAAAATCGGGCCATTAAAACTCTCAAAATCAGAAATTTGTTGCCACCAAGATCCGCCATAATTCCCAATAAAATTATTATATTTTTTGAAAAATGGATAATAATGAGCTGGAAGCATTTCGCTATGAGTATAGATATCAATACCACTATCCTTAGTTTGTTCTAACAATTGTTCTAAATCTGTCAAATCATGGCCAGAAATCAAAATTCCAGGATTATTACTTACTCCAATATTAACTTTAGTTACTTCAGGATTACCGTATTTAGCAGTATTAGCCTTATCTAAAAGTGCCATAGCCTTGACACCAAACTCCCCAGTTTTTAAAGTTAAGGCAATCAAATCTTCAATTGTTAAAGAGTCGTCATTTACTTTCGCCATTGCCTCATAAATAAATTTATTAATTTCAATATTTTCTTCCTGTAAATTTAAGGCATGATGAACATATGCCGCCATCCCTTTTATTCCATAAATAATAGTTTCACGCAATGAACGAATATCCTCATTCACTGTCGCTAACACACCAATTTCAATAGCTTTTGCCATCATTTCATCTTTAGTATAAAACTCAAAAATTGCAGCATCACTTAATTCCGTTATACTAATTTTTTTCTTAAGTTCATTTCTTAAAACAATCATCTTACAGATTTGCCCTTCTAATGCATTATAATCAAAATTTGCATTAGTAATGGTCATAAACAATGTTTTCAGTACATTTTCGTTAACTTCATGAATCATTTTGATGTTAATATCGCCTTTTGTTACAATTTCGCCAATGCCTTTAGTGATATAAATTAATAAATCTTGTAATTTAGCAACATCCTCTTTTTTGCCACATACACCAATAACTTCACAACCTGTTCCCTTAGCCGCTTCTTGACATTGATAACAAAACATACTCATATTATTCCCTCCATTTACTGTAATAAAATCGGTTAAACTGTGTTTAGTCGCTAACCCTTTAACTTATCATAAACGCTAAAAAAGCCTCTTATACTTTTAACTATTATGGTAAGTTGAGCAAAAGAGATAACTATAACTTTATTTTATCATATATAGTATTTTTTGGGAATGTTTAGTTTTAATTAAGAGCACTATAAAAAAATAAGAGCACCACTCGGTACTCTTATTTCATAAATACTACGGTCGCTCCATCGCCACCTTCATTTAATTCCGCAATTTCAATTTTTTCCACGCAACTATGAGTTTGTAAAAAATTTCTAATACCTTTTTTTAAGGCCCCGGTACCTTTTCCATGAATAACCAAAATTCTTGTTAAGCCACATAATATTACATCATCCAAGTACTTATTCAAAATGTCTTCACCTTCTTGAACATTGACCCCTCTGATATCAATAGTAGGTTGAACTTCCTGAATTTTGTTTAAACTGATTTTTTTCGGTTTAGTAATAACACTTTTATTATCAGTGCTAGTCTTTCGACAAACATCACTAGAAACCATCGTCTTCATTAAGCCCAGCTCTACTAAAATGCTTTTACCTTTTATCTCTATTACTGTCGCTTTAGCATTTAATGTTGTGACAAACACGCTATCGCCTATTTTCACCTTATCAATTTCTAGAGCCGGCATAGATTTATATTCTTCCGGTGTAATAATCTTAGTTTTTTCTTTTAATTCTTTCCGTGCTGCTTCAATTGCTCTTTGTCGCTCTTTCATTCCGTGATCATCAAACTGTTCTTTTAATTCACTAATAATTTGCTCAACTTCGCGCTTAGTTTTGCGAATGATATTAGCTTTTTCTTCTTCTGCTTTAGTGATTATTCTATTTTTTCTATCATTAATATTTTCTTTTTCATTTTTTAATCTTTGTTCTAAAACAACTATTTCAGCTTCGCGTTTTGCTAAATCCTCATTCAGTTCTGCATACATTAACTTTTGCTTTTCCATTTCAGCCAAAACATATTCAAATTGCAAATGTTCTTTACTTAAAAATTCATTAGCTTTATCAATAATCTTAGTACTTAAACCTAACTTAGTACTAATCGAAAAGGCATTACTGCTTCCCGGGATACCAATTAATAATTTATAAGTCGGCCTTAATGAATTTATATCAAATTCGACACTAGCATTTTCAACTCCACACCGATTATAGGCATATGATTTCAACTCACTATAATGAGTAGTAGCAACTGTTGCAATTCCAGCTTCTTGGACAACATCTAAAATAGCCATTGCCAAAGCTGCTCCTTCTTGCGGATCTGTTCCTGAACCGATTTCATCCACTAAAAACAAATCACCCGTCTTGATAACATCAAGGATTCTAATTAGCTTTGTCATATGAGAAGAAAAAGTACTTAAACTTTGTTCAATACTTTGCTCATCACCAATATCCGCAAACACATTATTATAAACCGGCAATTTTGAGCCAGCTTGCGCCGGAATAAACAATCCAGCCTGAGCCATTAAAACAAATAACCCTAATGTTTTCAGCGTAACAGTTTTACCACCAGTATTAGGACCAGTTATAAGTAAAATACTAAAATCTTTTCCTAATAAAATATCAATTGGTACTACCTTTTCTGGCGGTATTAACGGATGGCGCGCTTGTTTCAACTCAACTAACCCAGCATTGTTAATTTCCGGTCTACTAGCTTGAAATTCCAAAGCAAATTTAGCCTTAGCAAAAACAAAATCAAAATGTCCTAATATTTCCATATCAAGTCTGATCTGTTGCTCATATTTTAAGACTTGTACTGCCAATGCTTTTAAAATCCGTTCAATTTCATGTTTTTCATTAGCCATTAGTTCTTTTACTGTATTATTTAAATCAATAATACTCATTGGTTCAATAAATAAGGTCGCCCCACTTGAAGATTGGTCATGAACAATCCCCGGGAAAAATTGACGATACTCTTGCTTTATAGGGATAACATAACGATCACCCCTTAAAGTAACTAAGGAATCTTGAAAATATTTTTGATATTCACTAGAGCGTAAAATAGCATCTAATTTTTCTTTTATTTTAAGTTGTGATGTTCTTATTTCTCTTCTAAGTTTGCCTAACTCTACACTGGCACTATCTAAAAGATTACCATGTTCATCAATACTATTTTCAATTTGTTGTTCTAATTGTGTCAATACTTCAATTTTAGCGGCCCATGTTTTTAACAACGTTGCTTCTAAGTCCAGCTCCTTAAAAAATTTTTTGATTTTTTTAGCAGCACTTAAAGTCCCGGCAATATTTAAAAATTCATTAGCTTCTAGCATTGCGCCAATATTAGCTTTTTTTAAAATAATCTTTAAATCTCTAATACCACCTAATGGAATATTATCACTGACTGTTGTAATTAATAACGCCTCCGCTGTTTCATTCAAAGATTCTTCAATAATCTTATAATTACTACTTGGCAGCAAATTTATAATTTTTTCTTTTCCTAAGCTGGATCCAGCTTTAGCAGTTAATAGTTTTATTATTTTATTGTATTCTAGTACTTTTAAAGATGTTTCTTTCATAATATTAAATTATAACACTCCTCGAAAATAATGCCCTCTAGTTATATCTTCTTCATATTTATTAATTATAGCTTCATCAACTATTTTACCATCAATTAATTTTCGATATAAGCTAATAAGTTGCGTTGTTTTATTAAAATCTCCATATTTAGCTTCAATCCTAAGACTTGCAATATTATTTTCTTTAAAGCGCGCAACATGTGATAACATACTCAATTCTTTGCCATTTAAAACATGCATCCGACAATATTGATCTGTTATCAAAGGAAATAAAGCCTCTTTACGATCTAATAAAAAATATTGCTTTTTCAAACATGGTTGAGTGCACTTGCCACTATCTAAATTACCTAAATGACTGCCAATAACACAATGCTCAGACAGCATTAACTCCAAGTTTCCTTGCACTAAACATTCTAACGGCAAATTTGAAAAGCTTGCTATTTTTTCAACTTGTGCAAAGTTTAATTCCGGCGACAAGGTTAATCCTTTAATATTATATTGTTCAAAAAAGTTAATAGCATAGTTATTATAAATATTCATTGTATAATCTAGATAAATTGGCATTTTTTCTTTATTTAATAATTCTAATGACCATAAATTACTTACATTCCAGCCATCAGGATTTAACTTTTTTAGTTCCATAAAATTTTCATAAAAAAATCTTTTATGCTCTAGTTTTAAAAGTCTTGGTAAAGAAAAGATAATTTGCTTATTATTCTTTCTGACAATTTCCCAAGCTCTTTGATATTGTTCGATACTAATTTGCTGATGATTAAAGCTTTCCCCACCAAAAATAATAGCATCAGCACCACTATTAATAGCTGCTGTAACTTTATTAGCATCATCAAGATTAACCGTTAATCTTGGTTTTATAGTATTAGTGCCATTTTTCAATAATTTAGGTAAGAGACAAGTATTTATTTCATTTCTTTTAAATTTAATCAATCGCTGTTGTTCTAAAACTTCAATCGCCTTTCTTCTTGTTTCATTGATTTCACTAATTGGAATCATAACTTCGCCATTGATAGTACAATTTAATTTTTCTAAATTAAATATTGTCGCACCAAGTCTTTCAATTTGTTTGAGAATAACTTCTTCACTCAACGGTCTGTTATGTGCTTTTTCACCAATAAAATTGCTATAAGCTTCGCCAACATAGCCATCAACATCGGTAGCAATAATTTGTAATGGTTTACCAATGGCTGCCTCGACGTCAATGGTCACACCAACTCTTCTTAGCGGAATTTGCTTAACAAAAAAACTTCTGGCTTTTTCAATAAGCTGAGCGTCAAAAACTTTAAAAACTCTATCATTATTACGAACTTTATTAGGTAATGGTAAAGTTACAACCTGTCCGGCTGGAGCAAAATCAACATTTTTCCCCAATATTTTCATATTGGTAATAGTAGCACTAACTCTTCCGCCAACTTTCACCCAAATTTCAATAATATCATTAAGCCTTAATTCTTCATCAAGTTTTATCATTACTTCCTGTTTATTATAGTCATAATTAAGAATTCGACCAATTTTCACACCGCGGTTATTAGGGCGTTTATCACTCATCATTTTGCGCCCTAGTTTTTTAAATAAATAAGCTTGCGTAAAATCCCGATTAAAAATTTGTGCTAAATTTTTATCTTCTGTCAAACCAATATTAACCTCAGCATTTAATAAATACTGATCAATAGCTCTCCGATAAGCATCAACTACGACCGCAACATACTCCGCTCTTTTCATTCGTCCTTCAATTTTAAAAGAATGTACCCCTGCGTTAATAAGTTCCGGTATTACTTCTATTGTCTTTAAGTCCTTTGGGCTTAAAAGATATTCACCAACATCAATATTATTTAATACATTATTATTTTCTTCATCCACCAAAGTATAAGGTAATCTACATGGTTGGGCACATCTACCTCTATTACCACTTCTACCACCAATCATACCACTCATCAAACATTGTCCGGAATAAGAAATACAAAGTGCACCATGTACGAAAGTTTCAATTTCGACCGAAGTGTTAGCTGTGATTTCTTTTATTTCAGCTAATGATAATTCCCTTGCTAAAACAATTCTTTTAAAGCCTAAACTTTCTAGAAATTTTACGCCTTCTAAATTATGTACGGCCATTTGAGTACTAGCATGTAAGGGCAATTCCGGTACAACTTTTTTAGCTAAATTTACCACTCCAAAATCTTGTACAATAATGGCATCAGCACCAATATTGTATAAATGCGTTAAGTACACCGCTAAATCTTCTATTTCATTGTTATCAATAATTGTGTTGACGGCAACATTAACCTTTACATTACGTAAATGTGCAAAATTTATTGCTTCAGCTAATTCTTCATCAGTAAAATTAGCGGCATAAGCTCTTGCTCCGAACATCTTCCCAGCAAGATAAACCGCATCACACCCTGCCTCCACCGCAGCCACCAAAGCTTCTTTACTACCAACTGGTGCTAACAATTCCATCTTAAATTTCTCCTTTTTAATAACATGCAAAAAAGAAAGAGATATTCTCTCTTTCTACTGCTTCACTAATAATTCATCTTTTGCTACAACAATTACTCATTCTCTAATAATTCTAATAATTCATTATAATCAGCTTCTAATTTAGCATATTCATCAGCAATATTTAATGCCACCAGTACTGCTACTTTGACAGGTGATAAATTAGAGTTACCTTTTGCTACAGTTCTCATTTTTTTATCAACTATCGCCGCTAATTTTAAAACTTTTTCTGCTTTCAAGTCACCTTTTAAAGCATATTTTTCCCCAAATATTTCAACCGTAACTTTATTTTCCATTTTATCACCTGTCGCCACCTTGCCGTTAGTATAGAATGGCTTATTTCATCATATTTTTAAATTCTTCTTCGCTTATTATATTAATACCTAATTCTTGAGCTTTTGTCAATTTACTACCAGCTTCTGTGCCGGCTACTACAAAATCAGTTTTTTTACTGACGGCACTACTAACCTTACCACCAAATTGTTCAATTAATAAACTCGCTTCTTTTCGATTAAACGATTCTAAATTGCCGGTTAAGACAAATATTTTATCCTGAAAGTTTTCTTGTTCCATTCTTTCTATTGTTTTAGCTGTCATATTTACGCCGACTTCACTTAATTTATCTAGTAGCATTAGATTTTCCTGTTTATTAAAATAATCTATAATACTTTGTGCTATTTTAGTGCCAATTTCATTAATTGCCAAAAGGTCTTCTAGCGAGCTTTTCGTTAGCGCCTTCATACTTTTAAAATGATTTGCTAAAATATTGGCAGCTTTAACACCAACAAACCTAATCCCTAAAGCAAATAATAGCCGATTTAATCCTGCCTGTTTGCTTTTCTCAATAGCACTAATTAAATTTTCAGCAGACTTAGCACCAATTCGGTCTAAGTTAAGCAATTCTTCTGTCGTTAATTTATATAAATCGGCAACATCATTTATTAAATTATTATCCAATAACATACTTACTACCGACGGTCCTAATCCTTCAATATTCATTGCATCACGAGAAACAAAATGAATGAAGTTCTCTCGTAAAATAGCTGGGCAGTTAGGATTTACGCATTTATAGGCGGCTTCATTATCTTCTTTAACAACAGGATTTTGACATTCCGGGCAAATTTGAGGCATTACAAATTTCACTTCAGTTCCCGTTCGCTCTTCCAATTTTACTGCAACAACTTCTGGAATTATTTCTCCGGCTTTATGAACTATAACGGTATCACCAATTCTAATATCTTTAGCTACAATATAATCTTCATTATGTAATGTTGCCTTACTAATTTTTGACCCTGATATCGTTACCGGAGTCAAGTAAGCTAGCGGTGTAATTGCCCCGGTTCTCCCAACATTGACTACAATCTTTTCAATTTTAGTAATACCTTGTTCCGGTTGAAACTTATAAGCAATGGCCCAACGCGGATCTTTGGCGGTATATCCTAATATTTTTTGATCTTTTAAATTATTCACCTTAATAACCATTCCATCAATATCAAAATCAAGTTGCTCTTTTTTTTCTGACCAACTAGCACAATATTGCATTACTTCGTCAATATTACTAAAAATTTGATATTCTTTATTAGTTTTAAAGCCTAATTTACTTAAAAAATCTAATACTGCAGAGTGGTATTCGAAGTTAAGACCTTTAATTTCACCAATTCCATATAAAATAGCACTTAAATAGCGCTTTGCCGTCTCTTTGGGATCAAGTTGTCTAAGTGATCCGGCAGCAGCGTTACGACAATTAGCAAATAACGCTTCATCATTTGCTTGGCGTTCTTTATTTAATCTTATAAATTCTTTTTTCGGCAAATAAACTTCGCCTCTAACTTCCAAAAATTCCGGAATTTCAACTTCTTCCGCATTAAGTTCTAACGGAATCGCTTTTATTGTTCTAATATTAGCGGTAACATCTTCACCAATAGAACCATCACCTCTGGTAGCTGCTTTTACCAGTTTACCATTTTCATATATTAAGTTAATGGCTAGCCCATCAATTTTATGTTCCACTACATATTGAACAGTGTCAATCTGTAAAATATTTTTAACTCTTTGGTCAAATAATATTAACTCATTGTTGGAAAAAGCATTTCCTAAACTCAGCATCGGTGTTGGATGAGTTATTTTCTCAAAAGAATTACTCGGAATTGCCCCAATTCTTTGTGTTGGGGACTGGGCAGTTATAAACTGCGGATATTTTTCTTCAAGCTCAAGTAGCCGTCTAAAGAGCAAATCATATTCATAATCACTAACAGTTGGATTATCCATCACATAATAAGCATAACTATGTTGATTAATTTTTTTGCGTAATTCTTCAATTTCAGTTTTTATTTTTTCCATAGTACCCTTCCTTAAAGCATTATTTATACTTTAGTTATTGGTGCATACTTCTTCATTAATGGCTTAATTCCTTGGTTCGGAAAAGCAATTTTTAATTCTTGTTCTTCACCATCACCACTAACACTGATTATCGTTCCAATTCCCCACTTACTGTGCTGCGCTTTATCGCCAACTTTCCAGTTTATATTAAGATCTGGCTTAGCACTGCTTTGCGAATTTTTTTGAGCTAACGGACTTAAATTTGCGGTATTAACATTCGGAGAGTTTGCATTAGCTTGTCCACTAGGGGCATAACTACGAGCAAAGCCATAATTATTATTGCGAGCCTGTAGTCTTTCAACAGTATGATCCGGGATTTCACTTAAAAATCGCGAGTTAGGATAAACTACCGTCTTGCCATAAATAGTTCTCATTTTGGCATTAGTTAAATATAGTTTTCGCCTAGCTCTAGTAATACCAACATAACAAATGCGACGTTCTTCTTCAATCTCACTTTCATTCATCAGCGTTCTAGAATGTGGAAATAATCCTTCTTCCATCCCAGCAATAAAGGCAACCGGAAATTCTAGCCCTTTAGCCGAATGCATTGTCATCATGGTAATTTTATCTTCTTCTAAGTCTACATTATCAATATCAGAAACTAAAGCAACCTGACTAAGAAAGTTTTCTAAATTATCTTCCAAGTCGTTACTTTTCATATAGTCTTTAGCTAAACTCAACAATTCTTTTAAGTTTTCTAGTCTAGTTTCACTTTGCGTAGTATTTTCAGTTTCTAATTCTTTAATATAACCTGATTCCTTCATCACTTTATCAATTAAGTCTGCTACTGACATATTATCTTTTAAGGCAATCATTGTGAAAATAAATTCTGCCAACAATTCTAATGGCTTACGAACTCTTGCCATCAACTTTGGTACTAAATCAGGGTTAGAAATAACATCGAACAAACTCATGTTATTGTCATTAGCATATTCAACTAACTTACCAATGCTAGTGTCACCAATACCACGTTTGGGAACATTGATAATTCTTAATAAACTAATATTATCATTAGGGTTATAAATAACCCTTAAATATGCAAAAATATCTTTAATCTCTTTGCGATCATAGAATTTTAGTCCACCAACCATCGTATAAGGAAGACCTTGTTTCATAAAAGCTTCTTCCAATACCCTTGATTGAGCATTAGTGCGATATAAAACCGCAATATCGGCATACGGAGTTTTAAAGATGGTTTTATGTTTTAAAATTGTTGTCGCTATAAAATTAGCTTCATCGCGTTCATCATTAGCCAGATAATATGTTATTTTGTCACCGATAACATTTTCCGTCCATAACTCTTTTGGTTTACGTGCAAAATTATTTTCAATGACGGCATTAGCAGCGGCTAAAATCATTTTTGTCGAACGATAATTTTGTTCTAGCTTTATAACCTTAGCTTTAGGATAATCCTTTTCAAAATCCATAATATTTTTTATATCAGCACCACGCCAACCGTAAATACTTTGATCTGCATCACCAACAACACAAATATTTTGATGCTTTTGTGCCAATAAATTTGCTAATAGATATTGTACTTTATTAGTATCTTGATACTCATCAATTAAGATGTATTTAAATCTAGTTTGATATTTATTAAGAACTTCAGGATTTTGTTGTAACAATTGTACCGTTACCATTAATAAATCATCAAAATCCAAACTATTATTGACTATTAATTTTTGCTGATATAACTTATATACTTCCGCAACCTTTTCTGCATAAAAATTATCAGCATTATTTTTAAAATCTTGGGGAGTTTGCAAGGAATTTTTAGCATTAGAAATAGCACTTAATAAGCTATTAGGAGCATATTGTTTTTCATCTAAATTTAATTCTTTTAAACAATTTTTCACCAACGTTTGACTATCACTACTATCATAAATCGTAAAATTTCTTTTATAACATTCTAGTACTTCAATCTCACGACGCAAAAATTTCGCACAAAACGCATGAAAGGTACTCAACCAAACCTCTTTTGCTAATGAGCCAATCAAATTATCTACACGCTCACGCATTTCAGCCGCTGCCTTATTGGTAAACGTTATTGCTAAGATATTATATGGGGCAACACCTTTGGCTAATAATTGAGCAATCTTACATGTTAATACCTTTGTTTTACCCGAGCCGGCACCAGCCATAATTAAAATAGGGCCCTCACTATGTTCAACCGCCTCTTTTTGAGCCGGATTTAGTCCCGTTAATAAATCCATTTTTTCCTCCATTTTCCCGCTATGCAAAATAACCTCTGAACAGATTAAAACTATCCAGAGGTTATAATAATTATTGTACTGGTAATTATATTCTTCTTGCCGCTTCACCCATTGGTGGAATTACTTGTTTCTTTCTAGACATTACTCCTGGTAAGTAAACCATATTATCGACCGGTTCAACTCCAAAAGCTTCTTTGATCAGCTTTTGTGGTTCGCCAATAAACAATAAGTGAGTGCCCTCTTCTAAAATATTTGTAACCATTAATAAAGCCATATTATAACCTTCATTTGTTGCCAAGACTTTCATGCTTTCTATAATATCAGCCTTAATAGCCAAAACTTCACTTTCATCCATAACTGATAATTGACTGACAATCATGCGGTAATCACCAATATTAAATTCTTTTAAATCATTTTTGGCTATTTCTAAACTGCTCATATTACCAATACCGGAGCCAGCTTTTAGTAATGCCATGCCATATGAATTTATCTCAAGACCAGCAATTTTCGCTAAACGTTCTGCTGTTTCTTTATCATACTGTGTACAAGTTGGTGATTTAAATAATACCGTATCAGAAATTATTGCAGATAACAATATTCCTGCAATATTATGTGGAATTTCCACTCCTCTATGCCAGTGCATATTGGCAACAATAGTAGCAGTACAGCCAACTTGTTCATTTCTAATAAAAATTGGTTCACTGGTTTGTAATCCGCCCAAACGATGATGATCAATTATTTCCATAATTCTTGCTTCTTCAATACCTTCTACGGCTTGACTGCGCTCATTATGATCAACTAAAATTACTTTTTCTCGTTCCGGTACCGCTAGCTGATCTCTACTCACAATCCCAATTAATTTATTGTTTTCTACAACAGGATAATTGCGATATTTATTTAATTCAATCTTAGTTTTAATATCACTAAGCAAATCTGTTGGTTTAAAGTTTGTAACATCCTTTTGCATAATACGGCTAACCGGTACACATTGATTAACCATTCGAGCACAAGTGTAGGTATCATACGGAGAAGTTACTACTAAAATATCTTTTTCTTTAGCAATATCCAATACTTCTTGTGATATCGGCGCATTACCAGTCACAACTAAACAGGAAATATCTTCATTAACGCAAGAAATCATCGCATTTTCTCTATCTCCAACTAAAACAACATCACCTTTTTTAATAACGCTGTGAATTGTTTCATGGCTTCCTGCGGCAATTCTTACTTCACCTTCTACTTTTTTATTTAAATTAACACTATGAACAATTTTCGCATCAAGTACTTCCACTACTAACGATAAAGTTACATTAGCATCAGCCAAATTTTGCATTCCGAGTTCATTAAAATAACGTTTCGCCAAATCACTTACGGTAACAATACCAACTAAAACTTCCTCGTCGTTTACAACCGGAACTGACTTAACATCATGTTCTCTCATAATTTGCCCTAATTTACGTAAAGTATCATGTTCTTTCACAACAGCTTTCGTTTCAATCAAGACATCTTTTACCCGCGGAAATAAATCAGTAATTAATTTAGGAGTATCTATACTAAACTTTTCTAAAACATACTTAGTTTCAGCATTCATTTTCCCTGCTCTTGCCGGTAAAACATTCTCTCCTAGTGCTCTTTTTAAATGTGCATAGCCAATCGCTGAACAAATTGAATCAGTATCAGGATTACGATGGCCGATAGTGTAAATCGGTTTTTCTTTCATAACAGTACCTCCAAAATATATCTGAAAAATTTTAATTTCAAAAAAGTCAAAAATATCCCCTAAATATTATACGCTATTAACCTATTGAAGAAAAGATTTTAATTTAAATATCGACAAATTTTTCTTTTAATTTATAATGTATTTAGGTTTATATTTAAAGATAAGAGGTATTAGATGAAAATATTACTACCAAAAGAATATTATAGTAAAATAATGCGAGCAATTATTGAATTTGATTTAATTGATAATGATGATCGAATTTTAATTGGATTATCCGGTGGCAAAGACAGCCTATTCTTAACTTATGCTTTAGCTTTTTTAAAACAGCATTTAAGAAAAAATTTCACCCTAGGAGCAATCACCATTAACCCTTTATTTTCTTCTGATTTTAATGTAGCACCACTGGCTTCTTTTTGTGATGAGCTTGATATTCCCTTTTACACCCAAGAAGTTGATATTGCTGGTACAATTGAATCTCAACAAGGCAAAGATCCTTGTTTTACTTGTGCCTTTTTCCGTCGTGGAGCCATTAATTCTTTTGCTAAAGAAAACAACTATAATAAAATTGCTTATGCACACCATAATGATGATGCTGTGGAAACTTTTTTTATGAGTTTATTGTATTCTGGGCAGCTTAAAACATTTTTGCCAAAAACATATCTTGATCGAACTGACTTAACGGTTATCAGACCACTAGTCTATTTTCGTGAATTTGAATTGGCAGATACCTCAAAAATACATGGTTTAAAGCCAATCCCTAGCCCTTGTCCGATTAATGGTAAAACAAAGCGCCAAGAAATTAAAGATTTAATTAAAACATTAGAAACTAATACCCCTGATTTATATGCCCATCTAGCTGCCGGCATGCGTGAAAATTCAGTGATTGAATTGTGGCCAGCAAATATTAACCGCCATCTTATGAAACAAAAGCATACCGACTTTATGAAAAACCGCTAGTTTTAAAACAAAATTAAAGGTGACCCTCAAAATTAGACCTAAAAATCTAATAGTTGGGGGTCACCTCTTTTTAATCTAAGCTAGCTCTTTATTCTAATTCGTCAATATCATAATTTGCATAAACATTTTGCACGTCATCATGATCTTCTAATGCATCAATTAGTTTTAACATCTTTTGTGCATCAACACCTTCTAGCTTAATAGTAGTATCAGGTATCATTGTCAACTCTGCAACTTCTGGATTAAGATTATGTTGCTCTAGAATTTCTTGAATAGCCTCAAAACTTTCAGGTTCACCGGTTATTTCAAAAGAATCTTCTTCAACTTTAAAATCTTCAGCACCAGCTTCTAATGCTAACATCATTAATTCATCTTCCGCAATATCATTATCTTCTTTGCCAAGAACAAATAAAGCTTTATTTTTAAACATCCAACCAACGCAACCACTTTCCCCTAAATTACCACCATTTTTAGAGAAAATATGTCTAACATCAGCTGCGCTACGATTGCGGTTGTCAGTCATAACATTTAATAAGACCGCACTACCGCCAGGACCATAGCCTTCATACACTAATTCTTCATAATTGCTACCATCAGCAGCACCTAACCCTTTTTGGATTGCTCTTTGAATATTTTCTTTGGGAATATTATTAGCTTTAGCTTTTGTTAAAGCTAACTTTAGTTTCATATTACCAGTCGGATCACTACCGCCAAGTCTTACCGCAACCGTTATTTCTCTAGCAATTTTAGTAGTAATTTTCCCTCTAACCGCATCCATTTTACCTTTTTTATGTTTAATATTTGCCCACTTAGAATGTCCTGACATCTTATCTTGTCCTTTCTTTAGCTATTATTGTACTATCAACCGATAATAATTTTTCTTGCCTTTACGAATTAAAACTCCGTCATCGCCAAATTGTTCGGCCGATAATATCATTTCAATATCTGAAACCCGCTCATCCCCAAAATATAATCCACCTTGAGTTATCAAGCGACGCCCTTCACCTTTCGAAGCAAAAACTTTTTCACGAGTTAATATATCTAATAATTTAGCGTTAAAATCAGCAACACTAATATTAATAGTTGGTACATTTTCTAAATTTCCAGCTCCAGAAAATAAAGCTTCAGCTGCTTGCTTTGCTTTATCAGCTTCCTCTTCACCATGTATTAATTTTGTTACTTCGTAAGCTAAAATTGTTTTCGCAATATTTATTTCTTTATCTTGTAAGGCCCCTAATCTTCTTACTTCCGCCATCGGTAAAAACGTTAATAATGCCAAACATTTTTCGACATCAGCATCATCAATATTTCGCCAATATTGGTAAAACTCATATGGTGATGTTTTAGTGGCATCAAGCCATAATGCTCCTTTTTCAGTTTTACCCATTTTACGGCCATCACTCGTAGTTAGTAATGTAAACGTTAAGCCAAACACTGGTTTACTTTCTTTGCGTCGTACCAGCTCAACTCCAGCAATAATATTAGACCATTGATCATCGCCACCTAGCTCCATTTTACAGTCAAAATCCTTATGCAATTTCCAAAAATCATAAGCTTGCATAATCATATAATTAAACTCTAAGAAAGTTAGTCCTTTTTCCATCCGTTGTTTATAGCATTCTGCTGTCAACATCCGATTTACCGAAAAATGCGCGCCAACTTCTTGTAATAATTCAATATAATTTAATTCTTTCAACCATTGTGCATTATTAAGCATTATGGCTTTATCATCACTAAAATCAATAAACTTAGCCATTTGTTTTTTAAAACAATCACAATTATGTTCAATTTGTTCCGGTGTTAACATTTTTCGCATATCAGTTTTCCCCGACGGATCACCAATTGTCGCTGTCCCACCACCAATTAAACAAATAGGTTTATGACCGGCTTGTTGCATATGAGCCATAACCATCATTCCTAAAAAATGCCCAACGTGTAAACTATCAGCCGTTGGATCAAAGCCAATATAAAAGCTTATTTTCTCTTTACTTAGTAATTCTTCAATTTCTTCACGATGAGTTATTTGTGCTAAATAGCCACGTTCTTCTAATATTTCTAAAACACTGTTCATCTTTCATTCTCCTTTATTAAACATAAAAAAACTCGCCCCTACACTAGGGACGAGCTAACCCGCGGTACCACCCAACTTAATGATTATAAATCATCACTTTGTAGCTGATAACGAAGCCAACCGTAAAAACCTACTATAAATAAACTTTAGTTCAGTTTTCTGCTAACAGGTGTATTTCAAATATACTTCTTACTAAGTTCCACCAACCCTTAGCTCTCTTTAAAGTAAATATATCTTACTTGTCCTGATCATCACATTTATCATATTATTTTACATAATAACAATTAAGCATGTTTTTGTCAACTATGCACACTACATCAAATGTTCCTCAATAATAACACTATCAAAATCATCTTTCATGTCATTATTAAAGACGCTGGTCGTATTACGCTCAACTTTAGCTTTGTATAACGCTAAGTCAGCATTATATACTATTTCCATTTCACTATTTATTTGTTCATTATACACCGCAACACCAATACTTACCGAAACAAAGCCTCGCGGTTGTTTATCACAATTAAAAAATTTATATTTTTCCACCGATTTTCTAATTCGCTCAGCGACAATATAAGAAGCTTTTTCACCCGCTTCAGGCAAAATAACTACAAATTCTTCGCCCCCATAACGGCAAACACAATCAATTTCGCGACATTGTGCTTTAATTAACGCTGCAACATTTTTTAAGACAAAGTCACCCATTAAATGTCCATTAGTGTCGTTATAATGTTTGAAATTATCAATATCAATCATCAATACTGATAATGGACGTCCATAGCGAATAGCTCGACCATATTCACGTTTTAACAAATTAACAAAGGATCGATAATTATATAACCCAGTCATTTCATCAATCATTGCTTGGTTTTCAACTTTTACGACATATTTAGCATGAGCAATAGTTACGGCAATTTGACTAGCTAATGACTTTAACAAATCCAAGTCATACTCCTGAATAACTCGACCTTTAGAAAAGTCTACATTAAGCACTCCTAATACTTTATCATTGACTATTAATGGTACTGCAATTTTTTTCTCAGCAGTTTCATTAAATTTAATATAGCGTTCATCTTGGTTAACATCTTCTACATAAACTGCTTCATGATTTAGCGCAGCAGTGCCAATTAACCCTTTGCCTAACGGTATTCTTAAGTCTTTTTCAGAATAACCAACGCTAGCTCTTAACTCTAACTCATTAGTAGCATTATCCATTAAAAAAATACCGATGTGATTATAGCCAAATTCTCGGGAAATACCTTCTACTATTTCCTTTAAAACTTCTTGTTGATTAACTGTTTTTTGTACAATAGATGTAATTTTATATAATGCCGCAATTTTCTTTTGCGTTTTATCAATATCCATTAAATGAAAATCTAATTTTGTCATAGATTCATTTAATTCTCTATTAACTTTTTCATATTGTTCTGCTACCCCTAAAAATTCCTCTTCAATTAACACAT
This sequence comes from Negativicutes bacterium, assembly GCA_018052945.1. Classification (NCBI taxonomy): domain Bacteria; kingdom Bacillati; phylum Bacillota; class Negativicutes; species Negativicutes bacterium. Next base: position 17,690 of record JAGPMH010000008.1, read on the forward strand.
TCTCTGTCACATCGTGAAAAAGGATTAATACCTCATCTTGATGCTTCATCATAATGATTTTATAATAAAATTTAAGTCCAAACTGATTTTGATGTGTTATTTTCTTAATCTCAAGCGTTTCACCTGTTTCCTTACAATACTCATAACCTTCGTTAAAAATATTATAGTTTTCGGCTGAAGATAATAATTTAATTACTTTTTTTATGTTTTTATTTTTAAAATCTTTTTGACGACTTGAATATTTAGAATATTGCAATTTTATAATTTTATCATTACGATCTACGGCCATCAATACGGCTGAGATTGATTTTGTAATCATATTGGCAAAAATAGAAAAACTATTGTCTTTCATTATTCCACACATCCTCATTTTTTAAAAGATATATATTTAATTATAGCACCAAGATTAGAAAAAAAATATAACCTCATTACAAATTAATTGCAAAAAAGCTATTATATCTGTGCGGTTTAACTAACCTCACACAATATAATAGCTTTTTACCTTTATTTCATCAAAGCGGTTGCTCTTTTGTTAACTTCATATAAAATTTTCTCTTCATCCATTGTTAATAGTTGCCCTTTATTCATTAATATCTTACCATTAACAATTACGGTATCCACTTGACTGCTATTGGCGGAATAAGCCAATAATGAAATTTTATCGTTTTGTGGCGTCCACCATAAATTATTAGTGTCAAATAGCGTAATATCAGCTTTATAGCCTTCTGCCAAAATACCCACAGTATCTTTTAACCCTACTGCCTCAGCACCGTATTTAGTAGCCATTAAAACACCTTCATATGCCGGTACAACTAGTGGATCTAATGTATTTACTTTGTGCAACAGCGTTGCTAGTCTTAATTCTTCCAACATATCAAGGTTATTATTACTGGAAGCACCATCAGTTCCAAGCCCCACACAAAGCCCCGCCTGTAACATTTTGTGAACCGGTGCAATCCCACTAGCTAGTTTCATATTACTACCAGGATTATGAGCAACTCTGACATTATATTTTTTCATTAAGGAAATATCATTATCGGATAAATGTACACAATGTGCTGCTAACACACCGCGTTGTAAAATCCCTGTAGCTTCCATCAATTCAATTGGTGATTTGCCATACTGTTTTTGGCATTCTCCTACTTCAAATAAAGTTTCTGCTAAATGAATATGTATTTCAGCCTTTAAATCTTTACTGATGGCTACTACTGTTTCTAAATATTCCGGTGGACAAGTATAGGGGGCATGTGGTCCCAACATAACAGTAATTCTACCATCGGCCTTATTATTATAATTTTTAAACAAATCTGCCGCTTCCACCAATGCTTTTTCACCGGTTGGTGCTACACCAATCATTCCCCTTGACAAAACCGCTCTAATACCGGTTTCTTCAACCGCCGCTGCTACTTCTTCCATACTAGCATACATATCAGCAAAGGTAGTTGTTCCACTTTTAACCATTTCAGCAATGGCAAGCATAGTCCCCCAGTAAATATCTTCATCACTCATTTTAGCCTCAATTGGCCAAATTTTGTGCTGTAACCAGTCCATTAAATTCATATCATCGGCATAACTGCGTAATAGCGTCATCGCTGCATGAGTATGTGCATTGATAAACCCTGGTATCGCAAATTTATATTGACCATTAATAATTTCATCTGCCTGCCAATTTTCTGAAATTTGCCCTATTTTTATGATTTTCTCATTTTCAATAGCAATATCAACAGTTTGTACCGAACCATCTGCCACTAAGGCTTGAACATTTTTTATTAATAATTTATTCATCTTGCCCTCCTTGTATAAGGAACACAGCGTTAAATACTTTGTGTTCTATTTTTATTTATAATGCTGGAAATTATAGTTTAATGTTTCTTGCTAAGACTGGCGATAATATTTTAAATAATAATCATGCATAACTGCTACATCGTCATCAGCTAAAACTTTAGCTCCACCGGGTAATTGGTTAGCATAAATATAAATTTGTGCCGCCTTTTCAACTAATTCACAGGCTACTTTTGCTTCATTAAGATTGGTTCCACAGCCAACAACCCCATGATTCGCTAATAAGACTGCATTGTTTTCGCCAAGCGCAGTTACTGCATTTTGAGCCAACTGGTTAGAGCCATTTAATGCATATTCCGCCACCTTTACAGTGCCACCAACTAATTGCACCACATCTTCTACTATTGGCGGTATAGCTTGTCGAGCCACTGCACAAGCACTAGCAAAAACACTGTGCGTATGAATTACCGCATTAATATCAGGACGACTTTTATAAATTGCTAAGTGTAGAGCCATTTCACTAGATGGCTTTAAATCTCCACTAATAATAGTTCCTTCTAGATCAACAACAACGATATCTTCACTCTCAAGGCTACGATAATTTCTGCCAGACGGTGTTATTGCAATATAGTCTGTGCCGTCTACCCGTGCACTTAAGTTACCCCAAGTTCCCACAATTAAACCATTGTCTAATAACATACAGCCAAATTCAATGATACTTTTTCTGGTTTTTGTAAATTTACCCACAGCAAACCTCTCCTCTATGGCAATTTAAAAATAAACTGATAATTTCTTAAGAGAAATTATCAGTTTATTAAATTAAGCTTGATTTAAATATTTTTTTTGCGCTTCTGTTAATTTATCAATTCCAATATTCATTGCTGTTAATTTTATTTGTGCCACATTCATATTAACCTCATCTGGCATAATATAAACTTTATTTTCCATGTTATTATGATTTTCCACAATATGAAGCGCCGATAACGCTTGAATTGCAAAGGATAAATCCATAATTTCAGTTGGATGACCGTCACCAGCTGCTAGATTTACTAATCGTCCTTCACCTAATAAATATAAGCTTCTTCCATCAGCCATTTTGAATTCTTCAATATTTTTTCTTACAGTACGAGTCGAAACTGCTAATTTATTTAAATCAACTTTATTAATTTCCACATCAAAATGACCTGCATTAGCCATCATCGCACCATTTTTCATAACTTTAAAATGTTCACCCGTTATAACATCGCTACACCCTGTCAAAGTAACAAAAATATCACCATGTTTTGCTGCTTCTTGCATTGGCATTACATTAAATCCATCAAATACGGCTTCAATTGCCTTGATTGGATCAATTTCCGTAACAATGACATTAGCACCCAAGCCTTTTGCTCTCATTGCTACCCCTTTGCCACACCAGCCATAACCAGCAACGACAACAGTTTTACCAACAACCGTTAAGTTTGTGGTTCTCATAATCCCATCCCAAGTAGATTGACCTGTGCCATAACGATTATCAAATAAATATTTACAATAAGCATCATTCGCCGCAATCATTGGGAATTTTAAACGTTGTTCATTCTCTAATGCTCTTAATCTAATGACACCAGTAGTAGTTTCTTCAGAGCCACCTAAAATTTTTCCGGCCAATTCACTTCTTGTTGTATGTAATAATGATACTAAATCCCCACCATCATCAATAATAATATCAGGTTCACTATCTAATGCTTTATTTAAAAACACTTCATATTCTTCATCAGTACAATTATACCAAGCATATACTGTCACACCATTTTCTACTAACGCTGCCGCTACATCATCTTGAGTCGATAACGGATTACTACCTGTTACAACAACCTCTGCTCCAGCATTTTTAAGTACTAAGCCTAAGTAAGCTGTTTTTGCTTCTAAATGCATCGTTACAACCATTTTTTTACCGGCAAAAGGTTTTGTTTTAATAAACTCATCATTTAAGGAATTTAAAACCGGCATAAAGTTTTTAACCCAATTAATTTTATCATGCCCTTGTGGTGCTAATGTAATGTCTCTAATCATTGATTTCATAAAATTATTCACCTCGTAATTTTTTTTGTAGATTTTCAATTGCTTTATCATATGGAGCCTTTAATACACCATGTTCAGTAATAATCCCACTAATAAACTTATGTGGAGTTACGTCAAACGCCGGATTAAAAACATCAATATCTAATGGTGCTGTTTGCACCCCAAAAACATGCGTAACTTCTGCTTTATCACGTTCTTCGATTGGAATTTCTTCACCATTTTCCAGTGTAAAATCAAAAGTAGATACCGGCGCTGCTACATAAAACGGAATATTATGTTCTTTAGCTAACACCGCTACACTATAAGTGCCGATTTTATTAGCCACATCACCATTTTTCGTAATTCTATCAGCCCCAACTATTACTGCATTAACCATTTTATTCTTCATAACCCAGCCGGCCATATTATCAGTTATCAAGGTAACCGGAATATTATCTTGACTTAACTCCCAAGCGGTTAAGCGGGATCCTTGTAATAGCGGTCTTGTTTCATCAGCAAAAACTCTGCTCACATTTCCCTCTGACCAAGCTTGCCTAATAACCCCTAAGGCTGTTCCCATCTCAACTGTTGCAAGCGCCCCGGCATTACAGTGCGTCAAAATAGCAGTCGGCTTAGTAAATAAAGTCGCCCCATGTTTAGCCATATCGTTATTAACTTTTTTATCATCTGCATAAATTGCTAAAGCTTCTGCTTCTAATTTTTCCGCAAGCAATGAAGGTTGCAAATCTTTATATGCTACAATAACTCGCCCCATTCGATCCAACGCCCAAAATAAATTTACCGCCGTTGGTCTAGTGGCTCGCAAAACTTTGTCAATCTCCATAAGTTCATTGTAAAAATTAGGACAATTTTCATCAACCAGTGTTTTTGCACCTAAAACCATTCCAAAAGCTGCTGCTGCGCCTATTGCCGGAGCACCACGAACTTCTAGTTTTTTAATCGCTTCCGCTACAATTTCATAATTATCACATTTAATATATTCTACAACTTTCGGCAATTTAGTTTGATTTAACAATTCTAATTTGCCATCAGTCCAAATCATTGTTTGCATAAAACCCTCCTACAATTTAAAACCACCATATTCCGCTAAGCGTTTATCACAATTGCATTGTTTGTTATCATCATTGATTAATTCAATTGCTTTCATTATTAGTTTTTGAATGTTTTTGCTATTTTGTGCCATTGCTTCTAGCACTTCACCATGTGTTAAAGCCTGTGGTGAAATTCCCGCTGCAAAGTTCGTAACCATCGAAACAGTACAGTAACACATTTCAGCTTCACAAGCTAATACAACTTCCGGGACATTAGTCATGCCGACTAAATCTCCACCAAATTGCGCAAACATTTTAATTTCAGCCGGTGTTTCAAACCGCGGTCCATCAGTACAAACATAAACGCCCTTATCGTGGACAGCAATATCTGTAGCCATCGCTGCCGTTTTAATAAAACTACGTAAATCCGGGCAATATGGCTCTGTTACATCAAGATGTACAACCTCACGACCATTGCCATCATAAAACGTGCTAATTCTATTTTTCGTAAAATCTAAAAATTGATCAACTAGTACAAAATCACCAGGCTTCATCGCCAAATTCAATGAGCCCACTGCTGTTGTCGCAATAATATTTTTAACACCAATTTTTTTTATTGCCCAAATATTAGCACGATAATTAATTAAGTGTGGTGGAATAGAATGGTCGCTACCATGTCGTGGGATAAACGCAATTTTTTTGCCAGCGTATTCACCAACTTTGAATTTAACACTACCATAAGGAGTATTAACTTCTTGTTCTGTTATATTTTCTAAGATATTAGGATCATAAACTCCGGTACCACCAATTATCGCAATATTAATCATAACATCACATCCTCTTTATAATTCTCTTATGATATTTTCAAAATATCACTCATTTTCTGTAATACATAATCAGGTTCTTGTTCTTGAAGTTTTAGCCAATCAAGATGAGTCCACTTTACCGCGACGGTTTTGACACCCGCTTGCTTACCGCTCATAATATCGGCAGGACTGTCTCCAACCATTAAACAAACTTCAGGCGCTAACTTCAACTCTTGAAGCGCAATATTAACAGGCTCTGGATGAGGCTTAGGATTGATACATTCATTAATACCAATAACGGTACTAAAATAGCTTTCTAAGCCAAATAATTTTAAGCCTCGTAACGCTGTTTTCTTTGTTTTTGAGGTTACGACCGCTAATTTTATACCATTATCATACATTGTTTTAATGGTCTCAGCAACTTCAGGGAAAATTGCTATTTTTTCATCATGATATTTAGCGTTATGCTCACGATAAGTATCTATCAACTCATCCGCTTTATCTTTCCCTAGTGTCTCCATCGCAAGCCGCAAAGATTTGCCAAAAAAATCATGAACTTCACTAACGCTAATGTCATAATTACAATGTTGCTTAAAAGTATATCTAAACGACTCTACAATTAATTCTGATGTATCTAGTAAAGTTCCATCTAAGTCAAATAATACACCTTTTATGTTCATCATACCCTCACTATTATACTGTAAAATTTAGTTTTTCTATTGAATTATAGTCAGTTAAATCGAAATGAATAGGCGTAATGGAAATATAATTATTCTTCAAGGCATAAATATCTGTATCTTCCGCATTATCACAATCCACAATCTGTCCACCCATCCAATAATAAACTCTACCTCTAGGGTCTTGTCGACGATGAAAAGCATTTTCATACTTTCTATTACCAAGTTTAGTTATTTTTATTCCACCAATCAATTCTCCCGCAACCGCCGGAATATTAATATTAAGTAATGTGCTATAATGCCACTCGCTATTATAGTTCTTTTGGATAAAACTATGCATAAATTCAGCAGCAGCTGAAAAATCACAATCTTGCCATTTGTTTAATGATACTGCAATAGACGGAATTTTATGAATTGCGCCCTCAATCGCCGCACTAACAGTTCCCGAATAAAGTACATCATTACCCATATTAGGACCAGCATTAATTCCCGAAATAACTAAGTCAGGTTTTTGCGGTAGTAACGTTTCAATTGCTAGTTTCACACAATCGGTCGGTGTTCCACTAATACTCCAAGCCTGTGTATTCTCAATTTTTAGCTCTACTTCATCTACTCTTATTGGTTTATTCATCGTAATTGCTTGACTACTGGCACTTCGTTCACCATCTGGTGCAACAACATAAACTTCTCCCAATAGTGAAATCTTGTTTATCAGAGCTTGAATCCCTTTGGCATTAATGCCATCATCATTTGTTAGTAATATTTTCATACCAAATTCAGCTCCTACATTTGATTAATAAATTTATGTGTTTGTGGAATAACTCTTACATCTTTTAGTTTTGTCAATGCTAATGTTTGATAATTAAGCATCTCTTGCGGACTTACACCTTGGCAATTATTAATTGGTGTCACTGGTTGCATAATAAAAGTAATTTCATCATTAACTTTTTTGACCATATCAATCGCTTTAACAAATTCATCTGTCGTCATCTTATCGTTAACAACAAGTTTTACAAAAACTTCTTTTTTATTTGCTATTTTCAAAAACTCTTCTTGTTCTTGCCAAAAGGCTTTATGCAAAATACTTGGTAATTTTATATCCATACTAATATAATTAACTTTATCAATAATTTCTTTTAACGCCTGTGGCAAGGTTCCATTAGTTTCTATATATTTCGGCGCGGTAACCTTATCTAATAATATTTTTAAAAAATCAGCATTCAACAACGGTTCCCCACCGGTAAAACTGATGGAATGGTGATTGTTAGCCGTTAATTCATTAATCCGCAGTGCCAACTCTTCTATCGTTAAAGGATTAGCAACATCTTCAAAAATTCTTTGACCGGCAACCTTCTCAATTTTACATTTTTCAAAATTATTATGTGAAAAAGTTGTATCGCAATATTGACAATTTAGATTGCAGCCAGCAAATCTTACAAATAATTGTCGACAACCAACATATTTTCCTTCACCTTGAATTGAAGAAAAAACTTCGATTAAATTTGACTTCATCATATTACCCTCGATAACAAACTGCTGATTTAGGAGTTTCCCATATTTTCACCATGCTAATAGTAATATTATCATTGATAAAATCTGCTTCTGTCATTTTTTCAAAAATGAACTTAGCAATATTTTCAGCAGTAGGATTTATTTCTTTAAATGACGGTAATTCATTTAAGTAGTGATGATCAAGTAAATCTATAACTTTATTTACTTCACCTTTTAACTCTTTAAAATCTATGAGCATTCCTAATTTATTTAATTTTTCACCTTCAACAGTAACTTCCACACTCCAATTATGACCATGTAATCGATCACATTTACCAGGATAATCCACAATACGATGTGCCGCTTCAAACTCGACTATCACTGTTAATTCATACATACTATCCACCTCTGTTTATCACAAAAAGGTGAGTTTAAACTCACCTTTTTGACTATTTAATAATTTGTTTTTCTGCAAAAGCTTCTTTATTGAAGTCGGTATTTTTCATTACAAACTCTTCATAACTGATACTTCTTGTATGCTGAGTATGTGACCACGCTTTACGATTACGATGCAAAAAGCCCATAAAAGTAATCGGAATCCAACTATAGATAAATACCGGATATAATATCAAATACGCCCAAGTTTGCCACTGCGCTCTAATTCTCATCAAAATTATTACTGGCAATAAATATTGCCCAATCATAATAATTGATAAGATTTGCGACGGCAACAAACTATAAATATTAGTATAAAATGGCGGAACTTGAATTTGAATATAACTTGCAATAACAAAGGCTGTTGATATCAATAAAAAATGCGGTTGTAACAAATGAATAACTGCATCAATAATTCTAATATCTTTTTGCTTTATCCCCTCTTTAATCATTTTAGGAATATATCTTTGTGCAATATCAAAATGACCTTGTGCCCAACGCTTTCTTTGACGCCAAGATTGCATAAAAGTAAGCGGTTTTTCATCATAAACAATCGCATCATGAGCCCAAGTCGTTCTAACACCTTTTGCTAAAACTTTCATTGTAAATTCCATATCTTCTGTTAGGCAAGTAGCACCCCAGCCAAATTCCTCTAAAATATCAGTTGAGATACACATACCTGTACCACCTAAAACACTAGAAAGTCCAATATTAGACTTTGCCAAATGCCAAATATGATTTGTTACCCAAAAGGCAATCGCAAAAGTTCCCGAGACCCAAGTATCATGTGGATTTTTAGCATCTAAATAACCTTGAATAACTTTATCACCTTTGCACAGTTTGCTATTCATTTCTAACAAAAAGTTTGGATGCACCAAATTATCCGCATCAAAAATTGCTACAGCATCATATTTTTTTTCTAATTTAAACAATTTTGAAAACATCCACTCCATCGCAAAACCTTTACCTTTTTGCTCGTGGTTAGTTCTCTCAAATACTAATGCCCCATTTTTTTGAGCAATAGTTGCAGTATTATCAGTACAATTATCCGCAATAACAAAAACATCATATAAGCTATTAGGATAATTTAACATCTTTAAATTATCAACTAATGGTCCAATAACTTGTTCTTCATTATGAGCAGCTACAATAACTGCAAAACTTTTCTCAGGTTTTAATATTTTTTCTTCTGTTCTACGCCAAACACCAAAAAATGCAATCACAAAATAGTACACCGTAAAGAAAAAAATTATGAATTGCATTGGTATCATTACAAAATCGGCCATAAAATTCATGGATTTGTTTGCTCCTTTTAAATCCTCTTGATTTAATAATTTATTTTAGATTTTACATTAATGTATTTAAAATGCCAAAAACTACATAAGCGCTAAAAATCATAAATAGCACTGCTTTCACATTCCAAAATAATATATAGATAGCAAAAAGAGCTGTAATCAGCACTGGTATTTTTTTGATTTTTTCGCCCTTGCCCTTAAAATCGGGATATCTAACGGTACTAACCATCAAGTAACCTACCAACACTACTGCGATAGTTAAAAATTCTACTTTCGGCATTGCTCCGGTTAAAATAAAGGTAGCAATTAAGCACCCTCCGGCCGGAATTGGTAAGCCCATAAAAAAACCTTTAACAACAGTTGTGTTAACATTAAATCGCGCTAAGCGTAGTGCACCACAAGTAGCAAAGAAAACTGCCCCAGCCATCCCCACATATCCAAGGTCGTGCAAAGAATAAGCATATGCTAAAAAGGCCGGCGCCACTCCAAAGGATACTAAGTCACAAAGTGAATCAAGTTCTTTACCAAATTCACTGCTAACTTTAAAGTACCGCGCTGCTCTACCATCTAGTCCATCGGCGATCATTGCGATAATAATAAAAACAGCCGCCAAAAAATATTCGGCATTGTAAGTACTGATGATTGAAAGCATCCCAAACACCAAATTGGAAGCTGTCAATGCATTCGGAATTTGCTTCTTCATTATCGATTAATCCTCCCGATAACGGTTTCACCACCGACGACTCTATCACCTTTTTTAACTAAAATTTCTACATCTCGCGGAACCGTTACTTCAGTACATGAACCGAATTTAATTAAACCATATTTTTGTCCCGGTTCCAAGACATTTCCTAAAGTAACCCAGGATACAATCCGTCTTGCAATTAATCCAGCAATCTGCGTAACAAGAATTTTGACATCACCATTTTCAATTCCGATAGAATGTCTTTCATTTTCAAACCCCACAGAGTCTTTATAAGCTGCTAAAAATCTGCCACAGGTATATTCTTGAAATTTAATTTTTCCTGCCATCGGACTAAAATTAACATGCACATCAAAAACCGATAAAAATATCGTTACCTTTTTACAAGGCTCATTTACAAAGTCATCATTTTCAAGTTCAGTAACTCCCATAACTTTTCCATCAGCAGGCGCTAAAATTAAATTTTGATCCTGCGGTATATTACGGTGTGGACTACGGAAAAAGAACGTCACAAATAACGTTAATAGCGCCGGAATAATACTCCAGTATACACTAAGGGTAAAAGCAACAATAATTGTAATAATAAATAAAATTATAATAAACGGATAACCTTCTTTGACGATGATTGCTTTATGCATCTGTCCACCTCCTTATTTCTTTATAGCTTAGAATGAGTGAATTTACCAAATAATTATAATATACAGTTTTATGTTTGTCTAATCTTTTTTACCTAGCAAAACCTTTAACATAAACTCCGGAATAGCCATCATTCTGAAAATTCTTTGTGGTTGTAAAAACAACCGATATGACCATTCTAAATTTGCTTTTTGCATCCACAACGGTGCTCTTTTAACATTTCCTGCCATTACATCAAAAGTTCCACCAACACCAATCGCAACCTTTATGTTTAACTGATTAAGATTTTTTTTAAGCCATTTTTCTTGTCTTGGTACCCCCAATGCAACTAATAACAAGTCTGGTCTTAATTCATTTATTTTTGCAATAATACCAGCTTCATCTTCTGGTTTAAAATAACCATCTTGTATTCCCACAATATTGACGGCTCCATATTTCTTTTCAGCATTAAGTTTGGCTTGTTCGGCGACCCCGCGACCAGCTCCGAGAAAAAACACTTTATATTGTTTTTGACTAGATTTTTTCAGTAGCTCTTGCACTAAATCAAAACCAGCAACCCGTTCCGGCATATTATCGCCTTGGTGTCTAGCTGCCCAAACAACACCAGCCCCATCAGGGACAACTAAAGTTGCCTCATCTAAGATTTTTTTAAACTCTTTATCTTCATTAGCCAGCATAACCATTTCAGCATTAGCCGTAGCTATAAGCTTTGGGGGTTCACTATTTTTAAAAAACCCTTCAATTGTTTCTACTGCTTGGCTCATTGTAACCGCATCAATCTGTACATTTAAAACCGAAACTTTATTTGAAGTCAAAATATCTACCTCTCATATAAATTATATTAAAGACTATATTATCATAAAAAAAGCAATAATAACAATAGAATATTATATTTTTCCGGTACTTCCAATTCCGCCAATTCTAATATTTTCAGCCTTATCATCACTAGCTAATAAATATCGATAAAAGATTCCTTGTGCAATTCTAGTATCTTTCTCAATAGTAACTGAACTTTGATTATAATTATAAACCGGGATCATAATATGACCTTCATTTTCTACATTATTATAATAATCAGCATCAATCACACCAACATTATTAATCAAGGTTAATTTTTGCTTAATCGCAATACTTGACCTTATGTGAACACCTAAATATTCATCAGTTTGCATATATGCTTTTATCCCTGTTGGGATTAAAGTAACTTGTTGTGGTAATAAAATTATATTTTCCGCTGTTGCAATATCATAACCGGCACTAAATTTTGTTTTGCGACTTGGTAATATAATATTTTTTTCTTGATAGTAACTGACAATTTCAAAACCGCGCTGTTTCATAAAAACTCCTCAACTTCTTCTCTCATGAAAAAAACCGAGAAAACTCGGTTTTATTTTGCATTTTCATTTTTATTATAAGTTAATGCTCGGAAAGGTGTAATCGTTGATATTGCATGTTTATAGACCAGTTGTTGTTTTCCTTCATTTTCAATAATTACCGTGAAATTATCAAACCCAGCTACTAATCCTTTAAGTTGAAAACCATTGACTAGATATATTGTTACATGAACATTTTCTTTACGCACTTGATTTAAAAAGTAATCTTGCAAATTCATTCCTTTAACTGACATAAAAACAATACCTCCAATACTTATCTTTCCTTGGCACTTCATTTACATTTTACTACAGTCTATACTTAAGTGCAATTTCTTTGTATATTTCTTCCACTAAATCACTCTTATTTTCTGTTACATTATACCACTTTATATAAGACATTCTTCTAAACCAGGTTAATTGTCGTTTGGCAAAGTTTCTGGTCGCTTGCTTTATTTTATCAACAGCAAATTCTAATGAACAAATCCCTTCCAAATACCATACCAACTCTTTATAGCCAATCGCCTGCATCGCTTGACAATCTTTTTTTACACCATTATGTAATAACAATTTCACTTCATCCAGTAGACCATTTTCCATCATAATATCAACCCTGTTATTGATTCTTTCATAAAGTTTAGCTCTATCCATATTTAAGCCAATCACAACTGCATCGTAAGCTAAAAGGTTATTAGAATTTAGTTCTTTATCTTGCGAAATATATTCACCACCTTGATGAAAAACTTCCAACGCCCTAATAACTCTTCTTGTATCATTGATATGTAATCTTTGTGCTGACTCCGGGTCAACAGTTTCTAACATTTTATGCAGCTGTTCTTTGCCTTGCTCTTTAGCTATTTGTTCTAGCCTCAATCGATAATCTTCATTCGCGGAAGTTTTGTTGAAGTTGTAATTTTCCAGCAACGCTTTAGTATAAAGACCGGTTCCACCGGCAATTACAGGAATTTTACCTCGGGCATTAATGTTATCAACAAGCTCCGCTGCCCTTTCTTTAAATTCAGTCACACTAAAACTACTATTTGGCTCTAGCACATCGATCAAGTGATGCTTTATCCAAGCCTGTTCCGCCACCGATGGTTTGGCTGTCCCAATATCAAAACCCTTATAAATTAGCATCGAATCACCGGAAATAATTTCACTATTTAATTTTTTTGCCAAATCAATACTAAGTGCAGTTTTTCCGACTGCCGTTGGTCCTATTATAACAATAACTTTATTCATCTTTTCACCCTTTATCTATTACCCCATAGCTAACACTGCTATATTTACCACCATAAATTTGTGAAATATTTAGCCGTTCAAACTCCATACTATCTTTAGTTTCCTTTATAACAACTCTTTTTTTCGCAACTCGTAGTGCCTCTACTAATGCTTTACTTTGAAGTTGCTCCATATTAGCAATAGCTCGCATTGGTTTGAAGTTAGCACTATCTTGTATGGGCTTGCGAAACATCGGATCAAAATAAACTATATCAAAACTATTATCACCTTGGGCTTTTAAGTAATCTAAATAATGAAGATTAAAGCTTTCAATTCTTCTTAAACTATGATTTATTGCTATATTATCATGATTAAAATTAGCTAAGCCATATTTTGTTATTAAATAAATTAATGTTGCACTTTCAAGCCCAACAACTTTACCATTTTCACCAACAATATAGCTGGCAACTGTCGCATCAGTCCCCAATCCTAGCGTACAATCAAGGACACTCATCTTTGGTTTTAAATCCATTGCTTCAACCATATGATCTTTTTGGTTACGGTTAAGATTTAAAATACGCAACTGTGCCATGTTCAAATGAAAAAACAAATCACCCTGGCTTGTATGAGCTTTTAGCCCATCTTTCGTGAAAATCAAAATATTATCGACATTATTGTCTTGTTTTAATCTTTCCAGTGATAAATTATTTCGTGTAACAAATTTTTTATTAAGCTTTTGTGCTAAAGCTTGAGCCTGATAAATTAAATCTGTATTAACTTTTGTAATAGTTGTAATAATAAACTGCATTATTAAGTCCTTTTAAACATTTTAGCCAACTCATTACTGCTAAACTTGATAATCGAAGGTCGTCCATGCGGACAAGTATAAGGTAACATTGTATTATTAAGCTCTTCAATAATAAAGTTCATTTGCATTAAACTAAGTTTGTCACCAGCTTTTATAGCTGCTTTACACGCAGTTATTTGTAGTGTCTGGTGACGCAATTCTTGTGGTGAAACATTATGCAGATTTTCTAAACTTTCCAAAATTTCTTTAATGATATTTTCCGCTTCCACAATCTGCACATCACTTGGCACTTCCAATAATCTCATACTATTAGGACCGGCTTGCTCCATATTAAAACCCAATTTAAGAAAAACTTCCTTATTGTCATTAATGAACTCACATTCCTTTTCCGTTAAATCCATAAAAATATGCATTAATAATTGCTGAGAAGGTATTTTATCAGTATTTTTTGCAAAACGATCATATAATATCCGCTCATGTGCTGCATGCTGATCAATAATAAATAAACCACTGCCATCCGTAGCAATAATATAACAATTATCAACCTGACCAATGGCTGCAACAAATCTATTTTCCATCGTATTTTGCACTTGATAATCATTCAGTCTATTTTCTTCAAGCACCGTATTAATTTTTTCTCTTAACACAGTCTGTTCTGTACTACAGTCATTATAATGATTATTCTGACTAAAATTTTCATAATCTTTATTAGCATAATAATTATTTTCAACCACTGGGATATCTTGATAAGATCTTTCAACAAAATTCAGCGGTGAATCATGAAATTTCGGTTTTAGGTCATGAATATTAGTGACAATTTCTTCAATTTCTTGCGGTTTTTTGATAGTATCAACAATAGCATGATAAACCGCTCTAAACAATCTTCCTTCATCAGCAAATTTCAATTCACTTTTTTGCGGATGAACATTAACATCAATATCAATATTAGGAATAGTTATTGCCAGCACCGCCAAGGGATAACCAGACTTTGGTAACAAAGAGTGATAAGCATTATCTATTGCTTTGGCAATACTACGGCTATTAATAACCCTATTGTTAACAATAAACGTTTGCCATTGCCTACTACTTCTTAATACTGTTGGTTTTGATAAGAAACCTTTTATTGAAAACTCTTCAATCTTAGCATTAACTTCCAACAACTCAGCACTAACTTTACTACCATAGATATTTTTAATTGTTTCAAATAAATTTCCTTGTCCCGGGGTCGCTATAACTAATTTGTTATTATTAATAAACCGAATAGCAATTTGCGGATGAGAAATTGCTAATTTAACAACAATTTCGTTAATATTACTGCCTTCGCTACTTGGTGTTTTTAAGAATTTTTTACGAGCTGGAGTATTGTAAAACAAATCTTCAACCTTAACCGTAGTACCGATATTGCCACCGGCTTCTGAAAAATCTGTAATAGTTCCTCCGCTAATTTCAATAATACTAGCAAAATCAGCTTCAGCTTGTCGGCTCAAAATTGAAAACTTTGATACAGCAGCAATGGTCGCCAAGGCTTCACCACGAAACCCCAACGTTTCTATATTATTCAAATCTGCCGCTGTTCTTAATTTACTGGTAGCATGACGTTGTACTGATAACTTCAAATCAGCTTTACTCATACCGCAGCCATTATCAGTTACCCTCATAAAGCTAATTCCACCAGCCATTATCTCTATTTCAATTTTAGTACTGCCTGCATCGATAGCATTTTCTACTAATTCTTTGATAACGGAAGATGGTCTATCGACCACTTCTCCGGCAGCAATTTTATTCGCTGTATTTTCATCTAAGATTTTAATTATATTCATATTTTACCAGCATCCTCTTTAGCTTGCTGTTGTAAGCGGTATAATTCATTCAACGCCTCTAATGGCGACATACTCATCACATCTAAGGTTAATAATTGCTCAGAGATAGTATTAGTAAATAAAGATAACTCGCTACTATCTTCATTTCTAAGATTTGTTTTTCTAGCTGGTTCTGGTCCTAACTGATTTTTTTCTAATATATCCAGTATTTCATTGGCCCGATCTGTTATTTTTTTAGGCAAACCGGCCAATTTAGCAACATGAATACCATAACTCTTATCAGCTCCACCAAGAACGATTCGCCGTAAAAATACAATTTCACTACCGCGTTCCCTTACTGCGACCGAATAATTTTTAATGCAAGTATCATAACTGTCTAAGTCGGTCAATTCATGATAATGTGTCGCAAATAACGTTTTTGCGCCAATTTTACTCTTAATATATTCAATCACTGCTCTAGCAATACTCATACCATCAAAAGTACTAGTACCCCTACCAATTTCGTCCAAAATTATCAAACTATTTTTAGTAGCATTTTTTAAAATTTGGGCAACTTCATTCATTTCTACCATAAAAGTGCTTTGACCGCTAGCTAAATCATCACTAGCACCAATTCTAGTAAAAATTGAATCAACAGGATTAATATAAGCTTCTCTTGCCGGAATAAAACTTCCCACCTGTGCCATTAGAACTAATAACGCAACTTGTCTCATATAAGTTGATTTACCAGCCATATTAGGTCCTGTTATAATCATAATTTCACTATCATAATGATTTAAGTCGGTATCATTTGGTACAAACAGTTCTTTTTGTAAAAGTTTTTCGACTAATGGGTGTCTTCCATCTTTAATAATAATTTCGCCGGTATTAGTCAAATTAGGGCGCACATAATTATTTCTATTAGCAGCCTCACTTAAACTCATCAACACATCTATTTGTGCTATTTCTTGTGCTGTTTTTTGAATAGATACTAAAACAGTTTTAATTTTATCTCTAATTTCACTAAACAGTTGATATTCAATGTTAACTATTTTTTCTTGTGCACCTAAAATCTTATTTTCAAAATCTTTTAGCTCTGGCGTAATATAGCGTTCAGCATTAGCTAAAGTTTGCTTTCTGATATAATGTTCTGGCACCGCCGCAGTATTAGAGTGTGTAACCTCAAGATAATAACCAAAAACTTTATTATAACCGATTTTAAGCGACTTTATCCCGGTTCTTTCTTTTTCACTTTGTTCCATCTCTGATAACATACTTTTGCTGTCACTTGAAATGGCTCTTAATTCATCCAGGTCTTTATTATAGTTTTCCTTTATTATATTACCATCTTTTAACGACAGGCCTGGATTATCAACAATGGCTTCTTCTAATAGCTCAACAACCGGCGTAAACAATTCTATGTTTTTGTTAATTTTTTGCAATAATCTTGATTTACTAGACAATAAATTATTTTTTACCCCCGGTAAATTAGCCAACGAAGTTTTTAAGGCAACCAAATCTCTGGCATTAGCGGTATTAACTTCAATTCGTGTTAGCAATCTTTCAAAATCATAAATTTCTTTTAAGCTAGAGCCTATTTCTTCGCGACAGGAAAAATCTTGAACAAGCTCTTCTACGGCTTCTTGTCTTTCAATAATTTTAGCAATATTAACCAACGGACTTTCTAGCCATTTTTTCAGCAATCTGCTCCCCATCGCAGTTTTGGTAAAATCAAGCACTGCTAATAAAGTATCCTTCTTGCTGCCATCTCGCAAGTTTCTCGTTATTTCCAAATTACGCAAAGTAAAACTGTCAATTAACAAATTTTCTGAAACATCAATATAATTTAATACATTTAAATGTGCTAAATCATTTTTTAGTGTTTTATGTAAATAATACACTAAATTACCAACGCCATTTTTACCACATTCTTCTCTTGGCATTTGTTCTATTGCAAAATGACTCTCTAATAATTTCATTAAATCATTCTGTGCCGGCACTATACTACAGCTACAATTATTTAGTTTTGTACTGATAAAAGTTTCAACTTCATCTTGATAACTAAAGCCCTCTACTATAACGACCTCAGCTGGCATTAAGCGATATAGTTGATCAAATAACGCTTGTTGTATTCCTTGATAAACACTGTAAAAACATTCACCAGTGGAAATATCTGTACCACTTAAACAAAAAGCATCATCTTTTTGATATAAAAGCACCAAGTAATTATTACTGTTATCAGTTAAGATACTTTCTCCTAAAACCGTTCCTGGCGTAATAATTTTTATAACTTCGCGCTTCACAATGCCTTTGCTTTGCGCAACATCTTCAACTTGTTCACAAATAGCAACCTTATAGCCTTTGGCAATCAATCTAGCAATATAGTTTTCCGCAGCATGATATGGCACCCCGCACATTGGTATTTTGTTTTTGGCTCCACCATCACGACCAGTTAAAGTTATTTCAAGTTCTCTGGATGCAGTCTGTGCATCTTCAAAAAACATTTCATAAAAATCACCTAAACGAAAAAACAATATTTCATTTTGATGTTGTTCTTTTATTTGTAAATATTGATTAATCATTGGAGTATATTTATTAGTCATAAATTCACCTCAGTCTTTTGACATTAGCACTCTTATTGTCACTCACTAAATTAATTCACCATTAAGCACCCAAGTTTGTGCTTTGGTTATTTTGACATTGATTAAATCGCCGGTAGCTTCATCACCTTGTTTATCCCAAATAACTATTTTATTAGTTCTGGTTCTGCCGGTAAACCTAGTTTTATCAGACTTACTAGGTCCTTCCACCATAACTTCAACAACTTTCCCCTCATAACTTTTATTAATATTTAAACTAATATCATTTTGTACTGCCATTAAAGCTTGTAAGCGTTTTTTCTTCTCACTTAACTCAACTTGGTTGAGCATCGTCGCAGCTGGAGTCCCTGACCGTTTTGAATATAAAAAAGTGTACGCCGCATCATATTTGATTGCTTTAATTAACTCTAACGTTTCGGCAAAGTGGTCTGGAGTCTCTCCAGGGAAACCCATAATTAAGTCAGTAGTTATCGACGCATTCGGCAATGCTGTTCTAATTTTTTGTACCAATTCTTTATAATATTCAACAGTATAACCCCTGTTCATTTCCTTTAAGATCTCATTACAACCTGATTGAATTGGCAAATGAAAATGTTCACAAATTTTATTACTGTTTTTTATCGTTTCAATAACTTTATCATTCATATCACGGGGATGAGATGTCATATAACGAATTCTTTCAATTCCATCAACCTTATCAATTTCAGCCAATAAATCTGCAAAATCAGCACCATTGTTATCTTTACCATAAGAGTTAACATTTTGACCTAGTAACGTTACTTCTTTGACTCCGGTTGCCGCTAATTGTTTTATTTCTTCAATAATATCAACTACCTCACGGCTACGCTCACGACCTCTAACATATGGCACAATACAATATGTACAAAAATTATTACAACCATACATAATTGTAACCCAAGCCGATACTCCACCTTTGCGAGCCGTCGGTATGCTTGATGGCATTTCCTCGGCTGAATCAATTACTGCTAAAACTTGCTGTTTTGATTCCTCAACGTCCTTAACAACTTTTATTAACTGATGAACGTTATGGGTTCCTAAGATAAAATCGATATGTGGTGCTCGTTTAAATAATTTTTCTCTATTTTTTTGAGCCATACAACCAGTTACACCAACAATCAAATTAGGGTTATTGCTTTTTAGCCTCTTTAGTTCACCAATTTTCCCATAAATTTTATTTTCAGCACTTTCTCTAACGCAGCAAGTATTAATAAAAATTAAATCTGCGCTTTCCATATCTTGACCTTCTTCATAGCCTAAACATCTTAATTGACCAGCTAAGCGCTCCGTATCATTTTCATTCATTTGGCAACCATATGTTATCGAAAAAAACTTTTTACTATCTATTTTATTTAAATTATTATTTGATTCTGTCATGAATTGTTCCTCCATAAAAATTCAATAAATTAAATTTTATTATATCATATTAAACATATTTACATACAGTAAATTATGAAATAGACTATCTTTTACTCTAACACAAAAAAAGATAAACCCGAACAAAATTTGTTCGAGTTTTAAAGTTAAGACTGTCTAATTTTAAATTTCTTCAACAACCTCATATTCTGCCATAAAATTACGATATTTATCGTAAATTAATTTAATAGCAGTAATAATCGCTCGTTTAGCTCCACCTTGATAAATTCGGTCAACAATTTTACCGAGAATTTCAGGTCCCTCATTAATGTTATGCCCGGTCAGAGCTCTTGCAATATGCCTACTGGCTAAATCTGTCGCTAAAGTACAATCAGCATCAACTATTTGGCCATTTTTCACATCGATAATTAAAATTACACCAATGGTTCTATACATTTCTCCTACCGTTATTCCTGTCGGCAGTTTTGCATAACCGGAGAATAGAATTAAATTAGGATACAACTTACTTCCTCCGATCGTCAAAAATAAAGCTTTTTACTAATATATCTACTTTTTTCACATTCATCCCTGTCATATATTCTATTGCCGTTCTGATCTTTTCTTGTGTATTATATACTAATTCATTAAACGGCTCACCATAATACAGTATAACATCTAATTTTATATCAATTCCTTTTTCAGAATTATGTTCTGTATCGCGTCTAATTCTAACATGCTTAGTTTTAGCAATTCCATTATCAATTGCTACTTTATTGACTATCGCACTAATTGCATCGTCAGAAATTATTAATTTACCATAATAGCTGAAGATTGGTCTAACAATTGATTTTTCTCCTAATTTGCGTCTAGTATTTTTTGATCGTTTAAAAAATATATCTAAGGGATCAATCAAATATCCGGAAAAGTGAGGTTTTAGCTCAATTGTCGGAACCGGAATAATGTGCTTCCCTTCTTTCAATCGACAATGTTGTGCTTTTTCAATCTCTGCTTGTGAAGCAATATCTTCAATTCTAATAATTTTGCTAATAGCCGGTACTTTTAGTGCTTTAGCAATTTTATGAACCATGTTTTCCGAAGTTCCCAAAAGTAACAACCGATTTGGCTGTACTTTCAACAAGGCTTGGTGTACCTCCATCGCATGCTCATCTTCCATGAAAATTGCTCTTCGCACAGCTTGAATTCTACTAGCTTCTCTTTTTGCAGATTTTCCTGCAATAATTTTTGTACCCATTATTAAAATTCCATCATCAATTATTGCATCTACATTATAATCATGTGCGACAACTAATGCCCGATGGCTCTTTCCTGTGCCGCTAGGACCTACTAACGCTAATACTTCCATATACCCCTCCGGTTAACTAAGCCTTTTTTAAAGCTTGTAAAAACACTTCACTATAACCTTCCGCTAACGTAAACATCCCTAATTGTTGTGGATATCGTGTTGGAATGGCATGATAATCTGATCCACCAGTTATTAATAAGTTATTTTCTTGAGCAAGCTTTAAGTATTTACCAATCTCAGCTTGATTATGCTTCGGGTGAAAAACCTCTAACCCTTGAATGCCTCTATTAATACAATCTAGCACTAAATTATCATCACCAACCAGTCCAGGATGAGCTAATACCGCAATACCACCTGCTACTTTTATTAGCCTGATAATTTCATCACAAGATAATTTATAATGTGGAACATACCCTTTACCATTTCTATTCAGCAACTCAGCAAATACATCACCAATTTTTTCAAAATACCCTGCTGCTACCAAGGCATTAGCAATATGCGACCGGCTAAGCGAATCTGCATGTTTACCACTTTCCATTACTTTTTCATAAGAAATATCAAAACCTAATGCTTTTAACTTTTCAACCATTTTTCTAACTCTTTGCTTACGGCCAACTACAATATTAGCAAGTTCTGCTTGTAATTCTCTATTGTCAATATCAATGCCATAACCTAATATATGAATTTCATTAGATAATTGATCGGCACTAAATTCAATTCCCTGAATAATGTTTAAGTGCGGGTTATTCAATAAATTAAGTTCTCTTAAAATATGCAAGGCCTTTGTTGTATCATGGTCAGTAATCGCAATATTTTTCAAACCAACCTTAATAGCAGTTTCTATAACTTCAGTTGGCGACATTCGGCCATCTGATAAATTAGTATGAATATGTAAATCTGTACTCATTTTCTTCTTCCTATTCCCCAAAACCTTTTGTTACATTATAACATATCTCTATACAAAAATTATAAAAAAAAGAATCATCTCTATACCGAGACAATTCTTTAAATTTCTATCTTGGTTCAATTATTAACTTCATTGCCGTACGCTCTTCACCATCAATAACAATATCGGTGAAAGCTGGAATACAAATCAGATCAACACCATGAGGTGCTACAAAGCCTCTGGCTATCGCTACAGCTTTGACGGCTTGATTAAGTGCTCCTGCACCAATCGCTTGCATCTCAGCCGCACCACGTTCTCTTAATACGCCTGCTAATGCTCCTGCAACAGAATTAGGATTTGATTTAGCTGATACCTTTAATACTTCCATAATTATTAGAACCCTCCTTTAATATTAAGAAAGAACCCAACTACTTACAATAAGTATTATTCGACATTTGCTAAAAAATACCTTTGGATATTTTAAGTTTATCAAATATTTTTTTCTTCTTCTTTTAGCAAAATTCGACAGATGTCAACACATTCGCCATTAGTTTCATCAACTTTTAAGACTACTGCACTAAAAACATTAGGACCTTTGGCTAAATTAAATTTTGTGGGTAAAGCTGTAATAAATTTATTTATAATTATTTCCTTTTCTACTCCTAAAATAGAATTCCAAGGACCAACCATCCCTAAATCAGTAATATAGCCCGTACCTTTCGTTAGAATCCGCTCGTCAGCCGTTTGAATATGCGTATGCGTCCCCACTACCGCTGAAACTTTGCCATCTAAATGCCAACCCATTGCCATTTTTTCCGAAGTCGCTTCAGCATGAAAATCAACAATAATAATATCACATAATGTTTTTATTTTAGCTAAAATTGTATCAACAACTTGAAACGGACAATCCAATGCCGGCATAAAAGTTCGTCCTGAAATATTAATTATACCGATTTTACTACTTTGATAATCATAAATACAAAAGCCTTGACCAGGCGAAGTGTGTGGATAATTTGCCGGTCTGACCAAGTAAGGTTCATCCTCAATAAATTCAAAAACATCTTTTTTATCCCAAATATGATTTCCGGTTGTTACAACATCTATTCCTAAACTATATAGTTCATCTAAAACAGGTTTGGTTATACCAACTCCCCCTGCTGAATTTTCTCCGTTAGCAATAACAAAATCAATACCATATTCTATTTTAATCTTTTCAATATATTTTTTAGTAGCTTGTCGCCCTGGCGAGCCACAAATATCACCAATAATTAATATATTCATCTTCATACCTCTTTATTTATTAAAAACTATTACTTTTCCTTCTTCTCTAATACCAATTAACCTAGTTGAAAAGTGATTTTTTTTCATAATACTAAGCATATTTTCCATAACTTCTTCTTGCAGTAAAATTTCTTCTTCTTGTAGTGCATCATTTTTATCACAAACTAATTTTTCTTTAAAGGAATTGCTAATAATTGAGCTAATCAGTACAATTTCAGTTCGTGACAATGTTTTTATATCCCTAATAATATTAATAAAGGCTAACTCTTCATATTTTTTTATATTAATTTCGAGTTTAATATCTTTAGTTTTTTCCAAAGAATGATATGTTAAAATACTACTTTTTAATTTTTCTTCAAACATTAAAAAATCATCTTCTAATGGTACCGGCTGTAACGCTGCTCTAATTTTCAAACTATCATTTATCGGCTCAAACGTTATCGTACTAAATTCTGGGAAGCACACCAAAATAGAAATTAATAAATTAACGCCTTCATTTATTTTCTTTTCTTCCTCATTCATTTTTTCACCACCCATTGTATCTTAAATATTAAAACGACCTTGTAACACAAGGTCGTTAATATACTTATTTAGCGTAGTCAACAGCACGTGTTTCACGTATCACCGTTACTCTTATTTGTCCAGGATACTCTAACTCTGCTTCTATTTTCTTAACAATATCACGAGCCAGACCCACAGAAGTTATATCATCAACTCTATCCGGTTTTACCATAATACGAACTTCTCTACCAGCTTGAATCGCAAAAGACTTATCAACACCTTCAAAAGATTCAGCAATTTCTTCTAATCTTGTTAAACGTTTTAAATAGCTTTCTAAGCTTTCACGACGGGCTCCAGGGCGTGCAGCAGAAACAGCATCGGCTGAAGCTACCAAGACAGCTTGTACTGTTTTTGGCTCTTCATCAGCATGATGAGCTGCAATTGCATTAACAACTTCAGCAGACTCACGATATTTTTTAGCTAAATCTGCACCAATGATAGCATGAGATCCTTCTATATCATGATCGACAGCTTTGCCTAAATCATGTAATAAACCAGCTCTTTTCGCTAACATTACATCAACACCTAATTCAGCTGCCATTACGCCAGCTAAATGTGAAACTTCGATGGAATGTTTCAATACATTTTGACCATAGCTGGTTCTGTATTTCAATCTTCCTAATAATCTAATAACCTCTGGATGTAAACCATGTACTCCAGTTTCGAAAGTAGCTTGCTCACCGGCTTCTTTGATTCTTTGATCAACTTCTTTTTGTGCTTTTTCTACCATTTCTTCAATACGAGCCGGATGGATTCTACCATCAGTTATCAATTTTTCTAAAGCAATTCTAGCAACCTCACGGCGAACAGGATCAAAACCTGATAAAATAACAGCTTCTGGAGTATCATCTATTATTAAATCAATTCCTGTCATCGTTTCAAGAGTTCTAATATTACGGCCTTCGCGTCCTATAATACGACCCTTCATCTCATCATTAGGTAAAGCAACTACTGACACTGTTGTTTCGGCAACATGATCAGCAGCACAACGTTGAATTGCTAAAGATATTATTTCACGAGCTTTTTTATCAGACTCTTCTTTTGCCTGTTGCTCTAATTCTTTAATCATCATTGCGGTTTCATGCTTTATTTCTTCTTGTGCATTTGCTAACAACATTGTTCTAGCTTCTTCTGAACTTAATCCAGAGATTCGTTCTAATTCCGCCAGTTGTTTTTCATGTAGTTCTTGAATTTTACTTTGACTTACTTCCAAGTCTTGTTCTTTTTGTGTAAGAGAATTTTCTTTCTTTTCAAGGGAATCGATTTTTCGATCAAGATTTTCCTCTTTTTGTACTAATCGACGTTCAATCCGTTGTAATTCAACTCTACGTTCCTTAGTCTCTTTGTCCAGTTCAAGTCGCAGCTTGTGAATGTCCTCTTTTGCTTCTAATAGTGCTTCTTTTTTCTTTGCTTCACCGATTTTTTCGGCTTCATCAACCACTCTTTTTGCTTCTTGTTCTGCTGAGCTTATTTTCGCCTCAGCAGTACTTTTTCTAACCCAATATCCTACAACTGCCCCAATAACACAAGTCCCTAAGGCAGTAATTATTATTTCAATTATAGTCTTACACCTCCTTTTCATAAATAAACAGATCAACTAAATTTAACGAGTTTTTTTGCAATTCAATTGCTTCCCTCTAACAATTGAAAAATTTTCATTAATAATCATCACAAGTAAACTTATTTTAAAATACTGGATGTTTTAATTTTAATTCTTTTTCAAATTAGTGTCAAGCTAGCGCTATCATATCATTACTATATTATCGGCTTTTATTGCAGTTATTGAACATTATCTTTAAATGTTATTTTCTGTTCCGCAACTATCTGCTTATTTGGCAAAAAAAGTCAATTGGAAAACCCAATTAACTTTTTTATTGATTATTCTATTCTGTTTCTTCCTCTACTGTTACTTCATCACCAATTTTAGTGAACGGATTATTACCTACCACTAAATTTTCTCTTATTTTACCTTCTATTTCTGTGGCAATTTCACCATTTTCTCTTAAAAAGTCTTTAGCGTTTTCCTTACCTTGCCCTAATCTATTGCCACCATATGAATACCACGCTCCGCTTTTCTCAATAATATCCATTTCTGCACCAATATCAAGTAAACAGCCTTCTCTTGAAACACCTTTTCCATACATAATATCAAACTCAGCAATTCTAAACGGAGGGGCAATTTTATTTTTTACTACTTTAATTCTGGTGCGATTTCCCACAATATCATTGCCTTGTTTAATTATGTCAATTTTTCTCACATCAAGTCTCACCGATGAATAGAATTTTAAGGCTCTACCTCCAGTGGTCGTTTCAGGACTACCAAACATAACGCCAACCTTTTCACGAATTTGATTGATAAAAATTGCCGTTGTTCTGGATTTGCTGATTATACCAGTTAACTTACGCATAGCCTGCGACATCAAGCGAGCCTGTAATCCAACATGAGAATCACCCATTTCCCCTTCAATCTCAGCTTTTGGTACTAAAGCAGCAACAGAGTCAACAACCACTACATCAATCGCCCCACTTCTAACAAGAGCTTCGGCAATATCAAGAGCTTGTTCGCCATAATCAGGTTGTGAAATCAGTAAGTTATCAATATCAACACCTAATTTTTTAGCGTAGACCGGATCTAAAGCATGTTCAGCGTCAATAAAGGCGGCAATTCCGCCAAGTTTTTGTGCCTCTGCAATAATATGTAGTGCTACCGTAGTCTTACCAGATGATTCAGGACCATATATTTCCACAACTCTCCCACGAGGAATTCCACCCAAACCTAAAGCTAAGTCTAACGGTAATGTTCCCGTTGGAATAACTTCTATATTCATTTTGGCAGCAGCTTCCCCCAATCTCATAATAGAACCTTTGCCAAAATCTTTTTCAATTTGTCTCATTGCACTTTCCAAAGCTTTTTCCTTATCCATCAACAAACCCCTCTCTCTACTCTCATATTTACTATTGTACAAACATTTGTTCTCTTCGTCAATAAAAAAAAGGCTAAAAGCCTTTTTTAACGACTTTTAGCCGGTTCAACATTAATTTTATAGCCCTTCATAGTGTTTTTATGCATCACTGCTAACACTCTTTCTGCTACTTCTTCCGGAATTTCGACAAATGTAAATTTGTCATAGATATTAATAACACCAATAATATTCCCAGGAATATCAGCTTCCGAAGAAATTGCTCTAACAATGTCTTCTGGTCTGATTTTTTGGCTACGACCGATATTCATAAATAACCTTACCATCCCTGCTTCTCCACCGGTATTACTAAAGCTATTTGTGACTACTACTTCTTCTTCTTTTTCTTTTACCCCTTCAACGGATAATTTTAAAGCTGCTGCTGCTAAGTCATGAGCATCATAATCATTTAACAAGTCCGCAATAATAGTATGATAGTCATCATAATTATTATTTTCTAGCACTTTTAATAAACGCTCTTTTATTAGTTCTTTTTGACGTTCTAAGATATCAGCTGAAGAAGGTAATTTTTTACGTGTAATAGCCGTTTTTGTATAACGTTCAATTAATTTTAATTGACGATACTCACGAGGATTGATAAAAGTAATCGCAACCCCTTTACGACCAGCACGGCCAGTTCTTCCAATTCTATGAACATATGATTCATGGTCTTGTGGAATATCATAATTCACTACATGAGTAATATCATCGATATCAATCCCGCGAGCTGCCACATCAGTTGCTACTAGTATTTCCAATTTTCCTTCACGGAATTTTTTCATTACTCTATCACGTTGTGATTGACTCAAATCACCATGTAAGCCATCTGATAAATACCCGCGTACTTGTAATGATGATACTAATTCATCAACACCTTTTTTAGTACGACAGAAAATTATAATTTTGCCGGTTTCTTCAACATCTAAAACACGACATAAGCCTTCTAATTTTTCTCTTGTTTCATAATAAATTTGTTCAATCAATGGCACTGTTAACTTTTCTCTGTTAATAGTTACTCTTGTTGCATTCTTCATATACTTTTCTGATAACTTTGCTATTGGTCCAGGCATTGTTGCTGAAAACAATAATGTTTGTCTTGTTTCCGCATCTAAATTATTAATAATAGTCTCTATGTCATCAACAAATCCCATGTCTAGCATTTCATCTGCTTCATCTAAAATAAGCATTTTCACTTGGTCTAATTTAATAGTTCTACGTCTAATATGATCCAATAATCTTCCCGGAGTCCCAATAACAACTTGCACGCCTGATTTTAAGGCTTTGATTTGTCTGTCTATTGATTGGCCACCATAAATCGGCAATGATTTTACTTTTTTAAATTTACCAATTTTAGTTATCTCTTCAGAGATTTGAATAGCAAGTTCTCTAGTCGGTGTAAGAATAAGTGCTTGAATATGCTTATTATGATCATCAACTTTTTCAATTGCTGGAATACCAAAAGCAGCTGTTTTACCAGTTCCTGTTTGGGCTTGACCAATAACATCATTACCTGCTAATACTAATGGTATTGTTTTACTTTGTATCGGTGAAGGCTCTTCAAAGCCCATATCGCTAATAGCAGCTAGTACCTTCTTGCTTAATTCAATTTCCCCAAATGTTGTTAATTCTTTTTTCAAATTTTAAATCCTCCTGTTATTTTCCCTTATTATTTTTCTTATTATATTGCCACAATAAATTTAATGCGGCCTGCGATGCGTGAAATTTAATATCTAATCTCTGACCGTGAAAAACTTTTTTCTCACAAATAGTTTTTTTACCATCACTTAAAGACAGGTAAACTAAGCCAACTTCTGCAGAGTGACTGTCGCCTCCCGGTCCTGCAAATCCGGTAATAGCTATCCCAACTTTGCTATTGAGTTTTTTTCTGACGCCTTCAGCCATTGCTTTGGCAACCTCTTCACTAACAGCACCTTTTTCATTTATTAATGTTTCAGCTATATTTAGTTCATTTATTTTAACGATATCGCTATAACTTACAATGGCTCCCACCACATAAGCTGAACTACCGGGTATATCAGTAAGCCTACTAGTTAATAACCCGCCAGTACATGATTCTGCCATTGCTACCGTAAGTTTATTTTCAACAAACTGCTTTGCAACTACTTCTTCTAGTTTTATATCATCTACCGCATAAATAAATTCACCGATTCTTGACTTAATCTCGGCTTCTAACGGTTTTATTAAAGTTAACGCTTCAGCTTCATTATCAGCTTTTGCCGTTAACCGCACAATAACACCTGTTTTTCTCGCTAATAAAGCTATGGTCGGATTATGTTGCTGTAAAATTAAATCCTTAATTTTTTCTTCTAGCAAGGATTCACCGATGCCATAAGTATTTAAAACTCTTGACAAAATAATTTTACTGCAACCAAACTTTTCAATTAAAAAAGGTTTCAGACATTTTTCAAACATCATTTTCAATTCGCGTGGCGGTCCTGGTAAATTAATGATCATTTTACCATTATCTTCAAGAACAACTCCCGGAGCTGTCCCACAATAATTTTCCAAAACCACTGCACTATCCGGAATCATGGCTTGTCTTATATTACTTTCCACCATTGTACGTTTCACTTTCGCAAAATACCTTTCAATATTCGCCAAACTAGGTTTATGTAAATGCAAGTCCCGATTCAAAACCTCTGCCGTTATTTCTTTTGTTATATCACCCTGAGTCGGGCCCATTCCACCGGTCGTTATAACAATATCAGCTCGCGCTAATGCTAACAACAAAGTTTCTTTCATTCTTTTTTTATTATCACCAATTGTCGAGTGATATAAGACATCAAAGCCTAATTTATTAAGTTGATTGGCTAAATATGCACTATTAGTATTTACAACTTGTCCTAACAATAATTCCGTTCCGGTTGTTACTATTTCCACTATCATTATAAACACCTCAATACTAAATTTACACAAATAAAAAATAGCAGGACAAGAGCCGCTACTATTTTATATTAGCACACTTAATTTTATTTTGATAACTATTCTCTAAACAATTAATTATTTTGCTGCTTATTTTATTTTTTCTGCCAAAATATCATAGGTATAACCTTGGACAACTTTAGTTTTAATAAACTGCCCTGGCATACTATCAGGATCATTTTCCACATAAACCTGACCATCTATTTCCTGTGCCTCACGATAAGATCTTCCATAAGTTACATTTTCTTGTTCGCTATCACGGCCTTCAATCAAGACCTCCAACTCCTGGTCTTCCAGACTTTGGTTTATCTCTTCTGAGATTTTAGATTGAATTGCCATTAGTTCATGATAACGCTCTTGTTTTATTTCCTCACTAACTTGCTGCTCCATTGTAAAAGCTACCGTATCTTCTTCTTTAGAATATGTAAAGATACCGACTTTATCAAATCTTTGCTTGATAATAAACTCTTTTAATGTTTCATAATGTTCAATACTTTCACCCGGAAAACCAACAATAAAAGAAGTTCTAATTGTCGCTGTTGGCATGATTTTTCTAATTCTCAACAACAAATCTTCAATCTCTTCTTTAGTATCTTGGCGAGCCATCGCCTTTAATACATCATTATGAGCATGTTGCAACGGCAAGTCAATGTATTTGCAAATTTTAGGCTCAGTTGCCATGAAATTTAATAGTTCGTCAGTAAATCTTTTAGGGTAACAATATAATAATCTAATCCACTTTAGCTCTTCTATTTTTACCAATTCTTTTAATAACTCTAAGATTTTTATTTCACCATAAAGATCAATTCCATAATTAGTAGTATCTTGAGCGATTAAATTTATTTCCTTAACACCATTTTTTACTAAATTTTTAGTTTCTGCAACTATTGATTCAATAGTACGACTACGGAAATTACCCCTAACCAATGGAATTACGCAGTATGCACAACGATTATCGCATCCCTCTGCAACTTTAACATATGCAGTATAGCGAGGTGTTGTTAAAATCCTTGGCATTTTATCATCATAAATTATTTCTGATTTATCAGCAATAATTAGTCTTTCACCAGCTAACACAGCTTCAACCGCTTCCATAATTCGATCCCAAGCACCAGTTCCAATTATAGCATCAACTTCCGGTAGCTCATCTAACAACTCTTGTTTATATCTTTGTCCTAAACAACCAGCAACAATAATCCCTCGACATTTTCCACTAATTTTGAAATCTGCCATTTGTAAAATTGTCGAAATCCCTTCTTCTTTCGCTGATTCAATAAAGGTACAAGTATTAATAATTATTATATCGGCATCATTAGGTTGTGCAGTAACATCTATTTTATTTTCTCTTAATATCCCCAACATCACTTCTGTATCAACTAAATTTTTAACACAACCTAAACTTATAACTCCAGCCTTTAACATATACTACCTCCTAAGCTTTAGCTTAGTTACTTAATCTAACTTCTTTAATCCATCTATTCATCAATCTATTTTGTACATCAGTCTTATTGCCTAGTTTATTATCTAATAACTTCACATTGTCAATATTAATCGTTTTATATGCTAGCCCGGTTTGATTCGTAGGCATATAAAAAATATTATTTTTTTGCAAACTCATTTGCGCACCATCTTGTAATAACCAATCAATAAAAATCTTCGCATCATATTTATTGTCTGCATTTTTTAATAAGCCAACTGCAGTCAACAAGTATGAGGTACCTTCTTCAGGATATATTATTTTTACTGGAAAACCATCCTGCATATATCTGACAATCTCACTTTGCACCGATATTGCTAAATCAACTTCTCTCATGCCAGCCATTCGCACCGGTGTTGCCAAATATTTCGAGTATTGCACAACCCTAGCATGGATTTTTTGCAATAATTTGATAGCATCATCCTCACCATATTGTGATACTAACGTAAAATATAAATTGGCAGCAGCACTTGAAGCCATTACATCTACTACACCAATTCTAATTTTATTATCTTTATATAAATCATTCCAACCACTAATGTTTTGCTCTGTTAATTTTAAATAATCATAATTAATGCAAAACACAATCGGATCATACCATACACCTTGCCAAAAACCATGTTCATCTTTGAAGCGATCATTTAAGAGATCCGTTTGTTCCGAAACATAATTTTCTAGTTTTTGGTCTGTTTTAGCCTCATCTAACAGTAAACTATCAGTTAAAACTAATTCCACTTTTTCCTCATTTGTGCCTCTTATTTTATTTAACAAGGCCTCTTTATCACTAAATAAAATAAAATTAATCTTAACATTATTAGTTCTTTCAAATTCTTCTGATAGACAGGCTACAATTTCCGCCGGCAAACTTGTATAAACATTAATTACTCTTTTTTGTTGACTGTCATTTTCTACAGAACTAGTAAAATATGCATGCAATAAAAAAGAGATTAGGATTGCTCCAATCATTACGGTAAAGATTTTTATATATCGCATATTATATTACCCCATAATTAAACTGATTACTAAAATTTTTACTCAATTATAGTAGTAACAAGAAAATATTTATTATTTATCTAAAACACCATATTATACTATACAATTATTTGTCTAACTATGCAACAGAAATAATAAAAAGACCGTCTTAAAAACGGTCTTTAATATTTCAATAAATTTTAACGACGCATCCACTCCGGAATGTCTAAAACATCACCTTTAAACGGTTCAATCTTTGTTTTTTCTGCCTTTTCTTCCACAATTGATTGTTGTCCATCAAAACCTGTAGCAATAACCGTAACTTTTATTTCCTCATCCAACTCTTCATCGATTACTGCGCCAAAAATAATATGAGCATCAGGATCAACTGAGCTTTGAATGAAATCAGCCGCTTCATTAATCTCAAATAAACCTAGGCTACTATCACCTGTTATATTGATAATAACCCCTCTGGCACCATCAATTGAAGCTTCCAATAACGGACTTTTAATTGCTGCTTCAGCTGCTATAACAGCTCTATTTTCACCTTTAGCAGTACCAATCCCCATTAATGCAGAGCCCGAATTTTCCATGATAGTTTTAACATCAGCAAAATCTAAGTTAATAACTCCCGAAATACCAATTAAATCAGAAATCCCTTGAACCCCTTGACGCAATACATCATCGGCAATATTAAAAGCTTCCAACATTGAAGTCTTTTTATCTGCCACTTGCATTAATCTATCATTAGGAATAGTTATCAAAGTATCAACTTTATCTTTTAAGTTAGCAGTACCTAGTTCAGCTTGAGTTTTACGTCTTTTTCCTTCAAAAGAAAAAGGTTTTGTTACAACACCAACTGTTAGTGCTCCAACTTCTTTTGCACACTCCGCAACGATTGGAGCTGCTCCTGTCCCTGTACCACCACCCATACCAGCAGTAACAAAAACCAAGTCCGCTTTATCTAAAGCTTTAATAATTTCTTCGCGACTTTCTTGCGCAGCTTTTTCACCAATTTCAGGATTAGCACCTGCTCCTAAGCCTCTAGTAAGTTTTTCGCCAATCTGAATACGATTAGGAGCTTTAGCATTAAGCAATGCTTGAGCATCAGTATTAACGGCAATAAACTCTACCCCTTGTAATCCTGCATCAATCATTCGATTTACTGCATTATTACCGCCGCCTCCTACACCTATAACCTTAATTTTTGCATTTTGACTATATTCCGCATCGATTTCCAGCACTATATATTCCTCCTATTAACTACTCATTAACAGTATATTTCTAGTTTAAAGTTAAATAGTCCTTTATTTAACTATCTAAAACTACATTTTAAAAAAACTTTTAACCTTGGCAAATAAGCCGATATTTTCATCTTGTAAAGATTTTATCACAACTTTATGCTCGTCAACATTGACGATGTTTTCTTCTGTTTTAATGATATAATCTAATCCCAAAATATCCAAATTAACAGAAATATTTGGTAACTCTTTTATATTACCACATTTCATTGGTAAATTAAAAGATACTTTTAACTTTTCTTCAAAATTATATAATAAAACACTATCTCCTAGCAAGAAAATATTATTTAATACACCTTTAAATTGTTGTTCCACACTATTTTTTATAAATTCAGTAATATCGTTTACTCGACAATCAACCAGTTCATAAATAAAATCATAATGAATATTTTTAGGATTTTCATCCTTACTACAATTAATAACAACACCTTGTCCTTTAATTTTATTATCAATCTTGCCAAAATATTTCTTTAAATTTTCCGCATGGGTAAAATCAAGTTCCAAATTTTGCATAATGTCATTGGTAATATAATCTCCTCCAACATTTAACGAAAATCCTTTATGAAATTTATTGTCTTTAATTAAACAAATATCCGTTGTCCCCGCGCCAATATCAATAATAGCCGTATTTTCAAAATACTCATATTTTTTAAAGATTTCATAACTAACCAATGCGTTAGGAATTGCAAAAAAGTTCTTAGCACCATATTTAATTCTAATATTGCTAATAACTTGATTCATTTTACTATTAATTAAAAACAAAATTCCTTCAACCCTTAATTTATTACCTTTTTCCAGCAGAGGATTGTTAAAAACTTCAATATTATCAATAAAAAATCGTGGATTATATAAATTTAAATAATCATAATCACTTATTTTTTCGCTAACTAGATAATTATTAATGATTTTCTCAAAATCCTGAGCTTTAATTACAGTATCTACAATAATGTCTTCAGCTATTTTCACACTATGAATATCAAGACCGCCTAAACAAAGAACAACATTCGTAAAATTATTGAAAAATTCACTTTTCAATAACTCCTCCAATTTGTTTTCAAACTCTTCCACATTATCAAATTTACCATTTTTAAAGCCACCACTTTGAAAAGAGCTGTGTGGTGTTAAGGTTATAGTTTTAGATTGGCTTACACCGATTAATGTCTTTAAGTCTTCTGTCCCAATATCGATAAATAAAAATTTTTCCTTATCCATTATTACCTCTCAAAAACTATGATAACTATGTAATTCAACAAAATTAAATTTTTCCCTGTTAGTTTTTATTTTTTTATGATGAATTGTCAATCCAAGTGCTCCACTTCGTGTAGAAATACTTGAATAGGCGATTTCCAGCCTAAACACTTTCTTGGTCTAGAGTTAATTAAAAATAAGTTTTTAATTAGCTCATGTTCGTTGACTCTAGCGAGGTCAGTTTTCTTTGG
>JAGPMH010000009.1 GCA_018052945.1 Negativicutes bacterium
GAATTAGGGATAGCGCCATATTTGTTAGTATCAGAAGTTCCTTTAAAGGTTAACAAATAAATTTCAAAGAATAAATGAATAAATGGAATGAAATTCAATAATAAATAATATGGAGATTTATTTAGGTCGGCTAATCTTCTGATTTTTATAGAAATATTGGTAATAAATAAGGCTAAGGTAAATAGCAATATAAAGATTAGCATTATTTTATTTTCAGGAAAAGAATAGAATACTAAAAATCTATGAAGGGAAATAACAAATAGATAAAAGATGATGTTTACATAAAGGTAGTGTATTCTGTTAACTCGTCCGGAAAAAGTAAGAAAATCTTGTTGCAAATAAGTGAAAAATTTCATGGTGCACCTCGCTAAAAGAACTTAAAATATTAGGTATTATTTTAAAAACAATATTAAGACATAGGGTGATTTAAAAATAACTACAATTAATTACAATAATAACAAATAATATAATTATTATCAATATAAGGAAACTATTTACTGAAACTATTTTCTTGCTAGGTGTATGGTTATTAGCTACAATAATGGTAACTGAAATATATTTAGTAGCTATTATATTAATTTTATGTGATAGGTATTGAAAGCAGAAGATTATGGGGTGAAGCTTATGGAAGAAAAATTTGCGCAGAATAAAAAACAATTGTTATGGTACTTTCTTTTGTCATTCTCATTAATTTTTCTGATTTCTTTTCTGATTTTATTTTTTATTGAAAAGGAAGTTAGTGAAACTAAAATTGAGGCATTAAAAAGTCAAGAACAAAGGGTGGTTAAATTAGAAAATGACTTTTTAGGGCGAGAATTTAGTATGGTTTTATCGGACCTGCATTATCTTCACCACGCTTATGAAAATAAACTAATAAAAAGCAACAATTATGCTGAAATAGCAGAAAATTGGGCGGTTTTTTCAAACCAACGAAAAATATATGATCAAATTAGATTTTTAGATGCTGATGGTATGGAGAAAATTCGAGTAAATATCAGTGAAAATGGTAGCTATATTGTTCCCGATAAAGATTTACAAAATAAAAAAGAACGATATTATTTTACGGAAGCTATAAATTTAAAGGAAGAAACAGTATATGTTTCACCGCTTGATTTGAACATGGAGCAAGGAAAAGTGGAAATTCCGTTTAAACCAATGATTAGGCTTTCGACACCGGTATATGACAATGATGGTAAAGTTCGAGGGATTATTGTTTTAAATTACTTGGCAGATTATACTTTGTTAGGCTTAAGAGAGTTAGCAAAAAATAGCCAAGGCGAGATATTTTTATTAAATTCAAATGGCTATAGTTTATCATCAGATAATGTTGAAAATGATTGGAATTTTATGTTTGCAGAGAAAAAAGAGCAAAGTTTTGCAGGTGATTTTCCAGGAGCTTGGAACGCAATTATTGACCATACGACTCAAGTTTTGACTGACCAAGGGTTGGTTACTTCATTGCCGGTCTTATTAAGTCATAAATTTAATTTAGGGCAAGTTAATGATCATCGACAAAACTTAATCCTCGGTGATGGAAATTGGTACATTGTCTCGGTGGTTGAAAAAAACAATAAAAACGCAGAGTTTTTTAATAATGACTTAACAACAATTTCTTTAATGGTATTTAAAAAGAATATGTATTATTTTCTTTTAATGATAGTTGTTTCAGGCATTGTTGGACTATTAATATATGTTAACAGGAAAACATATTCGAAAATTAAATATTATTCCGAGTATGATCATCTTACCAAGACCTTAAATCGGCGGGCTGGTATAACAAGGCTTAATAAACTATTTTCTGAAGATAACCGAAGGCATTTAGTAGTTAGCTTATGTTTTATTGATATCAATGGCTTAAAAGAAGTTAATGATAGATTAGGGCATAAAATGGGTGATGAACTTATAACGACGGTGGCTGAAGTTATCAAAAAAATTATTAGAGAGCAAGACTTTTTAGTTAGATTAGGTGGCGATGAATTTCTCATTGTTTTTAATGGTATTGATATTAGTGCTGCTGAAAATATCTGGAAGAGAATTATTGAAGCTTATGATAAAATAAATACGGTAGAACAAAGAGCCTACAATATTAGTGTTAGTCATGGCATTGTTGATTTTGACAACAAACAAAAAATTAATGTGGATGATTTAATAAATACTGCCGACGAAAAAATGTATCAAGAAAAGCAAGTTATTAAGAAAAATTTGCAGGTTGTTCGCTGAAATTTAAAATGAAAGTAAAAATATTTATTGAAAGAGGTTTGTGTTTATAAAGACAAATCAAGGAGTGGAAGTTGATGTTTTTAGAAGGAATGAAGATAATGCTAGGCGATAAAACTTGTGTTAAGGTGGAAGAGGTTGTTTGTGGAGATATTTTAATGACAGAAAATTTTGCACAAGTTAAGGTCATAGCAGTTATTGATGGGGAAGAAGACGCAGTGACATATATTAAATTACAATCAGGCGGTAATATAGTTGTCAGTGCTGATCAAAAATTTTTAACGGCTAAGGGCTTAGTTGAGGCTAAAGATTTGACAGTAGGAGAAAAGCTGATTTCAACAAATTTAGCGGAAAAAGTTATTGAAACAATAAGAATCCAAGATAATAAGAAGAAGGTTTATGGTTTTTATCTTGAAGGCAAGAATTTATTAGTAAATGTCAACGGATTTTGGTTGAATAGTTGTATTGATTAAGAAAATATTTTAGTGTAGTCCTAGTGGGAGCGAATTCTTGTTTATAATATCATTATAAAATTATAGTAAATTACCACTCAAAAGAGTATAATATAATTATTAAGGTTATTTAATACAGTAGGAGGTATTTGTTATGCCGAATTTTGAAGAGACAATGATGTTTAAAGTAGAGAATGAAGAAATCAATGATGCATCAATTATAATAAAAAAGGTCTGCCAAGCTTTAAGTGAAAAAGGATATAATCCGATTAATCAGCTTGTAGGTTATTTATTGTCCGGAGATCCTACTTATGTTACCAGCTATAATAATGCAAGAGGGTTAATTCGTAAATTGGAGCGCGATGAATTATTAGAAGAGCTTGTTCGTGCTTATTTAAAGAACAAATAGGGGGACTAATGAGAATTCTGGGACTGGATGTTGGTGACAAAACGATTGGAATAGCTGTAAGTGATGAACTTTTTTTTACAGCACAAGGGGTTGAAGTTATTAGACGGACTAATTTGGAGAAGGATTTTGCCAGATTAAGTGCTTTAGTAACTGAATATGATGTAGATACTTTTGTTATTGGTTTGCCGAAAAATATGGATGGTAGTATTGGCGACAGAGGGTTATTGGTTAAAAAATTTGCAGATGACTTAAATGCTGTTATTAGCGGTAAAAAGATGATTTTTTGGGATGAGAGACTTTCTACTGTGGCGGCACAAAAGTCGTTAATTGCAGCCGATGTTAGCAGGGCTAAGCGTAAAAAAGTCATTGATAAAATGGCGGCTGTTTTTATTCTACAGGGGTATTTAGATAGTAGGAAATAATACTTTCTTGACAGGGGTTTATTTCTATTATAGAATTTAGTAACAATTTAAATAAGAGGTGAAAAGCATGACTGAAAAAGATAATGAAATAATGGAAGACGATGAGTTAATCGTTGTTATGACTGACGAAGAAGGTAATGAATATTATTACCGTGAAGAGTTAATAATTCCAGTAGGTGAAGACAGATTTGCTTTACTAGTTGAAATCCAAGAAGACGATTGTGAAGATGGTTGCGACGATGATGGTTGCGATTGTGGTTGTGGCGATGAAAATGTAGTAATTGCTAAAATCGTTGTTGATGAGAACGGTGAAGAAGTTTATGTTGATCCAACTGATGAAGAATTTGAAGCTGTTCAAAAAGCATATGATGAATTAATGGAAGATGATGAAGAAGCCTAATTTTAGGTTTCTTTTTTTTGTAATTTTTGTGTATAATAATAGAAGTGTTTGTGATTGAGATGTGGAAGGGTGATTGTGTTGTTTTGGTCAAAAGGAGAAAACCAAATTTCTAAATGGCTGATAATAAGCTTTTTTATCTTTTTTGTTTCTTCAATGTTAGCAATTGGCATGGTAGGAAACTCTATTTCGAAAAATAAAACGGTTGATGTTTATGTTAAGGTTAAACCGGGGATGACGACGGATAATATTGCACATTTGCTTTATGATAAGGGTGTAACTAAAAGTGTGACAGCTTTTAATTTATTTGCGAAAATGAATAATTTAGATGGAAAATTAAGAGCGGGTAGTTATCATTTTTCTTCTAATATGACATATAGTAAAATTATCGATATCTTATCAAGAGGTAATATTGTAAATTATAGTTTTACAGTTCCGGAAGGTTATAATGTCAATGAAATTGCCAAAAGCTTAGAAGATAAAGGGATTGCTGATGCAAAAAAAATAAAAGAATTAGCAAAAGAACTTAAACCTTATGATTATATGCAAAACAATAACTTTGACAATAAATATATTGCGGAGGGTTTTTTATTTCCTGATACTTATCAAATTGCTGAAGAGTCCAATGAAAAAGATATTGTATTGATGATGATAACTGAATTTGATAAACGCTTTGATGATAAAATGAAGGCAAGAGCTCATGAAATGGGGTTAAGTATTAGAGAGGTTGTAATTTTAGCCTCATTAGTTGAGAAAGAAGCTAGAATTGACGAGGATAGACCCATAATAGCACAGGTATTTATCAATAGATTAAAGCAGGAAATGCCGTTACAATCCTGTGCAACAATTCAGTATATCTTAGGGTATGCTAAACCTGAACTAAGTATTCAGGATACTAAAATTGAATCGCCTTATAACACTTATCTTCATCAGGGGTTGCCACCGGGACCGATTGCTAATCCTGGATTAGCTTCGTTGAAAGCAGTTTTATACTCACAGCCTACTAATTACTTATATTTTGTAGCTGATAGTGAGGGTAGACATCATTTTAGTGAAACCTATGAAGGACATTTAAGAAATATACAGCAGGTAAATTAATTATGAAAGAAATTTTAAATGAATTAAAAAAATATGCAGAAGAAAATAGAGTGCCAATCATAAAAGATGAGGCGATGCAGGTGCTTATTGATGTCTGTAAAACTAAACAACCTAAGAATATCTTGGAAGTCGGGACAGCTATTGGTTACTCTTTATTAACAATGTTGGATAGCATTAGTGTAAAGGCTAATGTGATATCGTTAGAACTTGATGAGACCAGAGCGGAAATTGCTAGAAACTCAATTAACAAAGCTTGTTTAACAGAGTTTGTAGAAATTATTGTGGGCGATGCTGGTAAAACTTTATTGGAACTTCAAAAAGCACAGAGAAAATTTGATCTTGTTTTTATTGACGCTGCTAAGGCACAGTATGTTGACTATTTAAATAAAATTTTACCGATGTTGGCGGATGATAGTATTATTATTGCAGACAATGTTTTATTTAGAGGTTATGTTGAAGGGTTAGAAGAGACACCACGAAGATTTAAAACGATTGTGTCGCGTTTACGAACTTATATTGACTTAGTTACTAATAATATAGATTTTGAAACGGTAATATATAAAGAGGCTGATGGAATAGCGGTTTCTTATTATCGGAGGGGGAAGAATGAATAAGCCTGAATTATTGGCACCTGCCGGAAATTTGGAAAAACTTAAAATGGCGTTAATATATGGAGCGGATGCTGTTTTTATGGGGGGAAAAGCTTTTGGCTTAAGAGCGTTTGGTGGAAATTTTAATGATGATGAGTTAAAAGAAGGGATTGAATTTGCTCATAGTCTTAATAAAAAAGCCTATGTAACGATAAATATTTATGCTCATAACAGTGATTTAACAGAGTTGCCGGAATATTTAAGATATCTTGAGAGTATCAAGGTTGATGCAATTATTGTCGCAGATTTGGGTGTTTTCCAAATAGCAAAACAAACTACTCCTAATCTACCTATTCATATTAGTACTCAAGCTAATAATACTAATTGGGCCTCTGTTAAAGCTTGGCAAGAGATGGGGGCAAATCGAGTTGTATTAGCTCGAGAATTGTCTTTTACCGAAATAAAAGAAATTAGAGATAATGTGAAGCTTGATTTAGAAGCGTTTATTCATGGGGCAATGTGTATTTCTTACTCTGGACGCTGTTTGCTTAGTAACTATTTTACTGGTCGTGATGCCAATAGAGGTAGTTGCGCACAGTCTTGTCGATGGAAATATACATTGATGGAAGAAAAAAGACCAGGAGAATATTTTCCTGTGTTTGAAGATGAAAGAGGCACTTATATTTTCAACTCAAAAGATATGTGCATGATTGAATATTTACCGGAACTGATAAATAGTGGCATTAATAGTTTCAAGGTTGAAGGACGGATGAAAAGTGTTCATTATGTAGCATCGGTTATTAAAGTTTATCGCCAAGCTATTGACAGCTATTATGAAAATAGTCATGATTATCAAGTGAAAAAAGAATGGATCGAAGAACTTAATAAAGGTTCACACCGAGAATATAGTACCGGCTTTTATTTGAATAAAACAACAGAAAAAGATCAAATCTATGGCAATTCT
Organism: Negativicutes bacterium; assembly: GCA_018052945.1. Taxonomy (NCBI): domain Bacteria; kingdom Bacillati; phylum Bacillota; class Negativicutes; species Negativicutes bacterium. The sequence continues at coordinate 6,550 of JAGPMH010000009.1, forward strand.
TCTTATCTGCAAACTCATGATTTTATTGGGCTAGTTTTAGATTATGATGAAAATAGTGGCTGGGCAGTTGTTGAACAAAGAAATAATATGAAAACAGGACAAGAAATAGAAATAATTCAACCACAAAAAGAAACCTTCAACCAAAGACTTGAATTTATGTTAGATGATGAAGGTAATGAAATAAATATGGCTCCTCATGCACAGCAAATCATAAAAATTAAAATGATGAAGCCGGTAGAAAAATACTCGATGTTAAGAAGAAAGGCTAAATAATGAAAACAGAAATTTTTCTAAAGGTTAATAAAGAAGATATAAATTACATTAACAGAATTATGGAAGGTTATGAATATTTGGGGGTTGTGAGCACAATTGATAAAAAAGAAGGGATTATTGTGATCAGAACGACTACTGATATGTATGATGAAGCCAAAGTGATTTTGGAAAACTTAGAGATTGATTTTCAGTATTTATAATTTTTTTCGAAATATAGAAAATATAAGAATAATATGCTAAAATGGAATAGCTATATTTTTGCTATAAGGCTGTGATTTTTTTGTCAAAAAAGAAAATTTTAGTAATAAATGGACCTAATTTAAATTTATTAGGCAAGCGTGAACCTACTATTTACGGTAGCAGTTCTTTGGAAGATATTAATGAATTAATGTTACAAAAAGCAGCTGTTAATAATATTGATATTGAATTTTTGCAGTCAAACCACGAAGGCGTAATTGTTGATAGTATTCAAGACGCCACCAATAAATTTGATTATATCATTATAAATGCAGCAGCGTTTACGCACTATAGTATTGCAATTAGAGATGCAATTGCCGCTATTGATATTCCCGTTATTGAAGTTCATTTGTCAAATATTCATAAACGGGAAGAATTTAGAAAAAATTCGGTAATAGCGCCGGTTGTTGTAGGTCAAATTTCAGGATTTGGTGTAGATAGTTATTTAATTGCCCTGGAAGCTGTGGTGCGGTCTTTCGCTAAAGAGGTTGTCAATGAATAATAGACTGATACTATTGCAGAAGTTTTTAAGTAAAAATAATTTAGATGCAGTAATTGTAAAAAAGCTAGAAAACGTTTATTATTTTAGTGGTTTTACCGGCACTACGGGAATGCTGTTAATTACGAAAAAAGGTGAATATTTATTGACTGATTTTCGTTACATTGAACAGGCTAATGGTGAAGCCACTAATTATAAAGTGATAAATTGCGTAAAAAACGTTTATACCGCGATTATTGAAATTATAGAACAAGATCAGAGTTTGAATGTTGGTTTTGAAGGTGAATACTTTACTTATAATGATTACTTTAAGCTAAACAAGCTCAAGAAGAATTTAAAATATAAAAATATCAATTTAGATGAATTGCGCAGTATTAAAGATGAGGAAGAAATAGCTCATTTAAGAAAAGCTGTAAATATTGCTGATAGGGCTTTTGAACATATATTGTCTTATATCAAGCCTGGTCGTAGTGAAATCGAAGTTGCGGTTGAATTAGAGATTTTTATGCGTCGTTTAGGATCGCAAAAAAATGCTTTTTCAACGATTGTTGCCTCAGGGATTAGAGGAGCGTTGCCTCATGGTGTGGCAACTGAAAAAATCATTAATGAGGGTGAATTGGTAACACTTGATTTTGGAGCAGTATATAAAGGTTATCATTCTGATATAACTAGGACGATTTGTGTGGGACCAGTAGAAGAAAAGCAACAGCAATTGTATGACTTTGTTTTACAAGCCCAGCTGTTAGGGGTTAAAACCTTAAAACCTGGAGTTTCAGGGCAATTTGTAGATGAAGTTGTGCGTAGATATATTATGAATGGTGGTTATGGACAATTTTTTGGACATGGACTCGGTCATGGGGTGGGGTTAGAGATCCATGAGTTTCCAAGGTTATCACCAGCTAGTATGTGTGATAGCTTAAAGCCAATGATGGTTGTTACTGTTGAACCAGGGGTGTATTTGCCTGGGTGGGGTGGCATAAGAATAGAAGATACTGTTATGGTTACTACTGAAGGTTGTGAAGTCTTAACAAAAAGTAGTAAACATTTAATAGAAATAGATTTAAACCTTTAAAAGGAATAATGGAGGGTGTTTGAATGATATCTAGTAGTGATTTTCGTACCGGTGTTACAATTGAAATTGATGGTGAGGTATGGCAAGTAATTGATTTCCAACATGTAAAACCGGGGAAAGGTGCTGCGTTCGTAAGAACTAAAATGAAAAATGTGCGTACAGGTTCAGTGGTTGAGAGAACTTTCAATCCGGGTGAAAAAATTCCTAAAGCACATGTTGACAACCGCAAAATGCAATATCTATATGAAAATGATGAAATGTATGTTTTCATGGATAATGAAACTTACGAACAATCAGAGTTAACTAAAGAACAACTTGGCGATGCTTTGAAATACTTAAAAGAAAATATGGATATCAGCATTATGATGTTCCAAGGAACTATTTTAGGTGTTGATTTACCTAATTCGGTAGACTTAGAAGTTATCGAATGCGATCCTGGTGTTCGTGGTGACACTGCAACAGGTGCTACTAAAATGGCAAAATTAGAAACAGGCTATTCGGTGCGTGTACCATTATTTATAAATCAGGGTGATGTATTAAGAATTGATACAAGAACTGGCAACTATATGGAAAGAGCATAGTTGTAGTAAGAAAAAAGGTTGGTTAAGCTAGATGATAATCTAACTTAACCAACCTTTTGTTATTGTATTAATTTTTCAATTAGACTAAAGTTGGGATCGATAATTAATGCTTTTTCATTAGTGTAATTTACAAACCCTGGCTTTGTGCCATTTGGTTTTTTTACATTTTTTTTAAAAGTATAATCAACCGGAACTTTGGAAGAATTTTTAGCCTTACTAAAGTGAACTGCTAATTGTGCCGCAATTTCAAGAGTTTCATCTGAGATGTGATTTTTAGATCTGATAATAATATGAGATCCGGGAATATCTTTTACGTGGAGCCAAAGATCATTTGGCTGTGCTAATTTAAAAGTCAGATAATCATTTTGAAAATTGTTTTTACCAATAAATATTTCGGTGTTATCGGGGGTTATTACTTTTAATGGATTTGCTACCTTTTGCTTAGGTTTAAATTTACGTTGTTCTTTTAAATAATTTTCTAAAATTAACTCATCTTTTATTTCGCGTAGTTCTGATAGTGCTTCTGCATGCTCTAATGAGGCTTCAATTGTTTTTAGGTAAGTCAGTTCACTATTCGTAGTTGTTAGTTGAACTACTAATAGTTCTTGCGCACGCTTTAACTTGTTGTATTTATTATAATAAGCATTGGCGTTTTCTAAATATGTTTGCAAAGGATTTATTTTTATAGAAATTTCATTATTATAAGGATCTTCGCTAAACCAATCATTGATCAGAATAAATTCTTGAAAAGGTATTTCATTTGAATTAGGGATTGTTAAGAGCAAGTCTCCGTATTTTTTAACACTTTCCGCATCTTGCGCTAAAGCCAATTCTTTTTCTAAAACAATCAATTTATTGCTTAACTTGTTAATTTCATTGGTGACTATTTTTTTTAGCGTTTCTTTTTCAGGGGCAATATATTCGCCAATTAACTTGGCACTATAATCTATTGCTTTTGAAATGGAGCTGAATGATTGTGTAGTAAAACTTGCTAAATGTTGAAGATTAAAAGCAGCAATCGCTAGTAGCTTATTATGTTCATTGATAATAAGAGTAGGGTTTTCGAGATTATTGCTTATTAAAGTTTTAAACTCAATAATGTTCTGTTCTAATTGTGTTAGCTGAGTTAAAGTTAAATCTTGAATCGTTATATTATCAGAAATTCTTGAACGGAAGATAATTTCTTTAGCGGTAATAGGACCAAAACCGATAAATGTTTGTAGTAAAAATTTATAAGGAGTTTGCTTGCTGTCCTTTAATAGCTTTTTAATAATATTGTTGTCGGTAGTTAAGATATTTAATTTGTCGGGATCTTGTGGTAAAAAATACTCTTTATTCGGTAAAACCAACCTAATTCGACTCATGGTCGAACCTATTTTTTTCAGTGCGTCTAGAATAATATTATCTTGTAGTAAAATAATATTACTATATTTGCCCATCAACTCAATTACTAGCACTTTTGTTTCAATTAAGCCGCCTTTACCGATAACATCAATGGCTAGATTTATAACTCGATCTGTAGCCGTTTGAAAGATTTCACTAATGCGACCGTCTTCGATATGTTTTCGTAAGAACATACAAAAATTAGGGGGCGTTTCTGGATTGTTAAATTCTGCTTCAGTTAAGTTTATAGTAGGATTGTTTGGATTTACTGAAATAAATAAGCAGTGATTTTTGCCTGGTTGACGAATGTTAATAATAATTGTAGTTTTATTTGGTTGGAAAATTCTATCGATTCTACCGCCTAATAAATTATCTTTTAATTCGCGGCAGAGCGGAATCATGGAAAAGCCATCTAAACTCATATTTTTCACCTATTCTTTATATTATTAGACAAGTATAACATTATAAAGATAAGCGGTCAAAATGAGGAAGTGGCTGTTAGATAATTTGTCAAGTTGCAACTAAGTTATAGAGGAAGTAAAATATAAGATAAGAGTATTTTGAGGGGGAATTACAATGAGTTTTAACTTTACTAAATGGCACGGCTTAGGGAATGATTTTGTGATTGTTGATTTGTTTAAAGAAAATATTAGTGATTGTAATAATTTAGCGATAAAAGTATGTGATCGAAATTTTGGAATTGGTGCCGATGGCATGGTGTTGGTAGGCCCTTCGACAATAGCGGACTTTAAAATGCAAATTTTCAATTCTGATGGTAGTGAGGCGGAAATGTGTGGCAACGTTACACGCTGCGTCGCTAGATATGTTTATGAAAATAACTTAACTGCTAAAACAAAATTTAAAATTGAAACTAAAGCAGGAATTATCACACCTGAAGTGATAATTGAAGATAATGTTATAACCTTAATCAAGGTTGATATGGGAGAGCCAATTTTAAAGTCGGAGCAAATACCGGTTGCTCTTCAAGGTTATGATAAAATAGTTTCATATCCGTTAATGATATTAGAAGAAAAATATGAAATAACTTGTGTTTCGATGGGTAATCCTCATTGTGTTATTTTTGTGGATGATTTAGATAAAGTAAATTTAACACAAGTTGGCCCTGTCATTGAGACTCACAACCTTTTTCCGAAAAAAATTAATGTAGAATTTGCGCAAGTTATAAATGATGAATATATAAAAATGCGTGTGTGGGAACGAGGAGCTGGCGTGACCTTAGCATGTGGCACAGGCTCTTGTGCTACTTTGGTGGCAGCGGTGTTAACAGGCAAAACTAACAAAAAAGCATTAGTGGAGCTTGATGGTGGTAATTTAAATATTGAATGGGCTGAGAACAATCATATTTATATGTCTGGCCCAGCACAGCTGGTGTTCAAAGGAGTTTATTTAGCATAAATACAGGGGGTGTTATTCTTATGAAGATTTTTATAAGTATTTTATTGATGATGTTTTTTACTTATAACCAAGTTTTTGCAATAGCACCATTAAATGAACAATCCATTACAGCAGCTCAAAAATATGGAATCGATAATAGTAAAATAAATTTAGGTTTATTTTTAAAGCCCTGGTTATCTTATGAGGAAACTTCGAGCAAATTAGATGAGACTGCTGAAACGGCGCATATCTATACTTCCTATCTGTTAATAGCAACTGATGCTAAAGAGGCTACTTTAAAAAATAAGAAAGTCACATTACAAGATAGTGAAAAAGTTATTATTGATTATAATGATATTCTTAGCTTTAGTATTAAAGTTAGCGGGGAAAATGATATTTTTGCACAAAATTTAGTAGCGATTATAGTTCAAGGTGATAACGTGGTAAAGTCTGTAAAAATTATTCCGCAAGCTGTTAGTTATAATGAAAAGAATAAAAAATACAGTGCCGGTAGTTTTGTGTATTTTAAAGAAAGCAGTATCGAACTCGGCAAGCCGATAAAATTAATAATAAGTACTAGTGACAATAACAAACATTGTTTTTATTTTGACTTAGCAAAGATTAATTAAAATCTATGGTAAAGAGAGGTGAAGATATTATTAAACATTAGTTTAATAATATTATTATGAAAATAAGTTTAGCAGAACATAGAGGCTTTTGTTATGGTGTGAAAAGAGCTGTAAAAATGGCAGAAGATTGTCGTGAAATGGAAAAAGCTCGTACCTTAGGACCGATTATCCACAACCCGCAAGTTGTGAAAAAATTAGAAAAAGATGGTATTATTATGGCTGATTCTTTAAGTGAGATAAATGAAGGAACTGTTATTATTCGCTCACATGGTGTTGGCCCGACAATTTATAATGAAGCTAAGGCTAAAAATTTAAATATTGTTGATGCAACTTGTCCACATGTTAAAAAAGCTCAGATGGCCGCTCATAAATTATTAGAAGAAGGCTATAATATAATTATTATCGGAGAAGAAGAACATCCGGAAGTGCAGAGTATTTTTGAATGGGCAGAAGGCAAAGCTACGGTAATACAAACGGTAGCGCAAGCTATTAATTATACAGCACAAGGGAAAATTGGCATTGTGGCACAAACAACTTTTTCAGCGAAAGCTTTTCAAGAAATTGTCAGTGTGTTAATAATGAAAGCTACTGAGATAAAAATTGAACGAACTATTTGCAATGCTACGGCTCAACGGCAAGAATCAGCGATTGCTTTAGCGAAGCAAGTTGAGTTGATGCTAGTAGTTGGTGGTAAAAACTCTGCTAATACTGGTCGTTTGGCAGAGTTGTGTAAGGAAGTTTGTGATAAGTGTTACCACATTGAGACGGTAGAAGAAATGAAAGCGGAGTGGTTTGAAGGCATTGCGCATGTTGGGGTTACGGCCGGAGCATCTACGCCTGATTGGGTTATTAATGAAGTCTGCCAATGCTTGAATAAAGGCGATGCTATTAAAGAAAATACTGAAAATGTGGAATATACTTATTTTAAAAACATCAATGTTGGCGATATAGTGGAAGGCTTAGTGGTAAGTGTTCGAGATAAAGAAGTTTTGGTCGACATCGGTTACAAAGCAGAAGGGTTTATTTCGTTAGCGGAACTAGCTTATCCAGTGCCAGAAAATACTAGTGGCGTTGTTAAGTGTGGCGATAAAATAAAGGTTTTGGTGCTGTCACTAGGTGGTGAACATGGCGTAGCCTTATCGAAGATTAAAGCTGATAAAGTAGAAGTTTGGAGCAAACTTGAAGAGGCACTAACGGCTAAAACTGTCTTTAATGCTATTGTGCTTGAGGCTGTTAAGGGTGGTTTAAGAATTGCTGTTGCTGGTATAACTGGTTTTATTCCATCGTCGCAAATTGATATTAAAAAAGTTGAAGATTTATCCCAGTTTAAAGGACAGTCTTTTGAGGTAATGCCAATTGAGATTAATGAAGAAAACCAGAAGGCTGTGTTTTCCAGAAGAGTTCTTTTGGAACAAGCCAGACAACAAGAATTAGATAAAATTTTTAGTGAATTGCAAATAAATCAAGTTGTAACGGGTGAAGTTAAAAGGATTACTGATTATGGTGTTTTTGTTGATTTAGGTGGTATTGATGGGTTGATTCATGTTTCAGAATTGTCTTGGAATAGAGTTAAGAATCCTCGACAGGTTGTAACTGAAGGTGACGTTGTCAAAGTTTCAATAATAAATATGGACAAAGAAAAACAAAAAATTGGTCTAAGCTTAAAAGATGTACAGCAAGATCCTTGGTTTGAAAAGGTGCAAGCAATAACACAAGGCGCTATTGTTTCGGCGGAAGTTAAAAAAATAATGGACTATGGAGTGTTTGTTGCACTGGAAAATGGTTTAGAAGGCTTAATTCGCTTAAGTGAATTAAGTGATAAAAAAATAAATAAGGCTGAAGAAATTGTTAAAATCGGTGACAAAATCAATGTCAAAATAATAAACATTGATCAACAAAATAAAAAATTAGCGTTTAGTGTAAAACAAATAGTAAGTGATAAAGAACGTGAAGAATTTGAAAAATATTTAACAACACAAGAAAAAAATGAGTCCGTAACCTTAGGAGATCGATTTGCTCATTTGTTTAAGAATATTGGTGAATAGAAGATGAGAGAATCAAGAAAACTTGATCATTTAAAATATGCAATGCTTTTACCGGATGGTCCTAGCGATAATTCTTTTAATGATATGGAATTAATACATAATTGCATGCCAGAATTTAATTATGAGGATATTTCTTTAAACAGTAATTTACTTGACTTAAACTTACATAATCCAATTATTATTAATGCTATTACCGGTGGTGCGGATGACGTACTAACTATTAATAAAAGTTTAGCTAAAGTGGCTAAGGCCACTAATTGTGCAATTGCGGTGGGCTCTCAATATGCCGGCATTGAAAATGAATTAGTGCGATCTTCTTATGAAATTGTCAGAGAAGCTAATCCAGAAGGAATTGTTATTGCTAATTTAGGAGCGTATGCTAAAGTTGATGATGCTAAAAATGCGATTGAAATGATACAAGCAAATGCGTTGCAAATTCATTTGAATGTTGGACAAGAAATAATAATGCCGGAAGGAGATCGCCACTTTGCAAATTATTTTGCTAATATAATGTCAATTATCAAAGAAGTTGATATTCCGGTTATTATAAAAGAAGTTGGCTGTGGTATTGCTAAAGAGCAAGCAGAAAAATTAATTACGGCTGGAGCTAAAATCTTTGATGTTGGTGGTAAAGGTGGGACTAACTTTATTGCTATTGAAGCGAGGCGCAATGAAAATGAAATTAGCAATGACTTTCTTAATTGGGGCATACCAACTTTAATTAGTGCCTTAGAAGTTAAGTCGGTTTTAACTGCGGAGATGGAGTTAATAATTTCAGGCGGGATAAGAAAGAGTCTTGATATTGTAAAAGCTTTGACTATTGGAGCTAGTGCGGTTGGAATTGCTAAGCCTTTTGTTGAAAAAATCAGTAATGATGGTGTTACAAAAACCATTTATTGGGTGGAAGAATTATTAGAAGATATTAAAAAATATATGCTATTAATGGGTGCAGATAACTTGCAGAAACTCAAAAATAAGCCGTTTGTCGTAAATGGCAATACTGGTAAGTGGCTGGAGTTAAGAGGGATAGACCTTAAAGGGTTTGCCGGCAGATAAAAGTGTAGTATCATTTTGGGCTTATGTTAGAAATAGAGAGGTGAGTTGTTTGTCAAACTGTGGCATAATAACAAAAGTTTATGAAGACGGTCTAGGTTTTGAATTAGGGTTAGAAGTTGGCGACAAAATTTTAGAAATTAACGGACAAGCTTTAAATGATATTATTGATTACCGCTTTGCGTTAGCGGATGAAGAAATAGAACTGTTAATTGAAAAAGCTGATGGTGAACAAGAAATAATTGAATTCGATAAGGATTATGATGAAGAACTAGGAGTCGAATTTGAAAGTGCTGTTTTTGATGGAATCAAAAAATGTGCGAATAAATGTATATTTTGTTTTGTAGATCAAATGGCGCCCAAAATGCGTAAAACATTATATGTTAAAGATGATGATTATCGGATGTCATTTTTATATGGTAATTTTATAACTTTGACAAACTTAAGTACGGTACAACTGGAGCGAATAAAAAGATTACATCTGTCGCCCTTATTTGTTTCAGTGCACACTACTGACGGTGAATTAAGAGCAAAGATGTTAAATAATAAAAATGCAGCTAATATTATGAATAATATTAATGCTTTAATAAAAGCCGATATTGAGCTTCATACTCAAGTTGTATTATGTCCAGGGGTTAATGATGCTGATTATTTAGAAAAAACGATTAGTGATTTAGTGGCTTTACAACCGCAGGTGTTATCATTAGCGATAGTACCGGTGGGGCTAACTAAATATCGTGAAAAATGTTATAAATTAGAAAAATTCACTAAAGAACAGGCGCAGGATATTGTTAAAGTAGTCCGCACTTATCAAGAAAAAAACCGTAATAAACATGGACATTCTTTTGTATATTTAGGTGATGAGTTTTATTTGTTGGCACAGATGCCTATTCCAGAGACTGAACTGTATGATGGCTTTCCGCAATTGGAAAACGGTATTGGTTTAGTGAGAAATTTTATTGATGAGTGGGACAGTGTAGATAATAGTGATTGCAATGATTATCAAGAACCGATATACTTAGATATTGTGTGTGGAAAATCAGCACAGCAAATATTAGAAAATTTAGTGTCGGAACTAAAGGTCAATAATTTAAATTTACGAGTAGTAAGTATTGAAAATAATTTCTTTGGTAAAAATATAAATGTTTCAGGCTTATTAACCGGTAACGATATTTCTCAACAGCTAAAAAGTGTTGATGGTAATAGAACCGGAGTTATAATTCCTAGAATTGCTTTACGTAATGATGAGGATGTTTTTTTAGATGACTATAGCTTGCAGGACTTGGAAACAGATTTAAAGACTAAGGTTAAAGTTGCTTCGTCTGGCGCGGAATTGAAAGATATTTTATTGAATTGGAAATAAATAAGGAAACAGGTGATAAAATGAGTAAACCGATATTAGCTATTGTTGGTCGTCCTAATGTAGGTAAATCAACTTTATTTAATCAAATTGGTAAAAAAAGAGTATCGATTGTTGAAGATATTCCGGGAGTGACAAGAGATCGAATTTATCTGGATGCAGAATGGCTTAACACAGAATTTACTATGATTGATACCGGTGGAATCGAAATTGAAACTACCGATCATATTTTGACATGTATGAGACATCAAGCACAATTAGCGATTGAAGAAGCTGATGCAATTTTATTCGTGGTTGATGGTAAAGCCGGCTTAACTAATGCCGATGAAGAAGTTGGTCATATGCTGCGTAGCAGTAAAAAACCGGTATTGTTGGCTGTTAACAAAATTGATAGTCCTAGCAATGCGCACGATGTGTATGAATTTTACAATTTAGGATTAGGAGAACCAATTCCTATTTCTGCTACTAATGCACTTAATTTAGGAGATTTATTGGATAAGGTTATTGAAGCTTTTCCGAAAGAAGCCCATGAAGAAAAAGATGAAGACCAAATTAGTATTGCTGTAATCGGTAGACCTAATGTTGGGAAATCATCTTTGGTTAATAGATTAATCGGTCAAGACAGAGTTATTGTCAGTGATATTCCAGGTACGACCAGAGATGCAATTGATACGCATTTTATGAAAGATGATACAAAATTTTTATTAATTGATACCGCTGGGATGAGACGAAAATCAAGAATTGATTTGCCGATTGAACGTTATAGCGTAATTAGATCTTTAAGAGCGGTTGATCGTTCTGATGTTGTTTTAATGGTGATAAATGCAGAAGAAGGCGTAACGGAGCAAGATAAAAAAATTGCCGGTTATGCCCATGAAGCTGGAAAAGGGATAGTAATTGTTGTTAACAAATGGGACTTAGTTGAAAAAGATAGTAAGACATCGCTAAGATTTACAGAAACAATCAGAAATGAATTGATTTTCATGCAATATGCACCGGTTTTATTTACCTCAGCGTTAACACAACAACGTGTAAATAGAGTTACAGACTTAGTAAAATATGTGGCAGAGCAACAAGCGATGAGAATTCAAACTAGTGTATTAAATCAAGTAGTCAGCGATGCGATAACCATTAATCCACCACCGGCTCATCGTGGCAGAAAAATGAAAATTTATTTTGCAACTCAAGCTGATATAAAACCACCGACCTTTATATTTTTTGTCAATGATCCGGAATTAATGCATTTTTCTTATTTGAGATTTTTAGAAAATAAATTAAGAGAAAGTTTCGGTTTTGAAGGAACTCCTTTAAAATTAATTGTTCGTGGACGAAATGAAGATGAAGATTAGAGGTTTGCTAAAATGGAATTTATAATTATTTCATTTTTAATTTATCTTATCGGGTCAGTGCCATTCGGCTTGATTATCGGTAAAACTTTTTATAATAAAGATCTGCGAGAATATGGTAGTAAAAATATTGGAGCGACTAATGCTTATCGGGTTTTAGGAGTAGTTCCGGCCTTAATAATATTTTTAGCAGATGCTTTTAAAGGAAGTTTAGGCGTATGGTTAGGGTTAAGTTTTAATGAAACTGTGCCACTTTATGCTATTTTGGGCGGAATTTTTGCGATAGCTGGACATAATTGGTCGTTATTTTTAAAATTTAAAGGTGGCAAAGGGGTGGCGTCCGGTCTTGGCGTTATTGCGATGCTTGTTCCAAAAGTTACGGCGATAGTACTGATATTATGGATTGCTATTACTGCTGTAACAAGATATGTTTCTTTGGCTTCGGTAGTAGCAGCATTTATGGTACCGGTGCTGACATATTATTTTGATTATGCCGTTGAATATTTATATTTTGCTGTTTTGGCAGCAATATTTGTTATTTATAAGCATAAAGAAAATATATATCGTTTAATAAATGGTACGGAGCTGAAAATAAATTCAAAAAAATGATTTAAACAATAAATTATATAGGGCTTTTATAGCCCTTTATTTTTATATTAGGTGAAGGAGCGTGGTTAATGTGGTTAAAGGTGATATTAGTGGTTTACGAAAAACTGTGATAAGTGAGATTGAAGCATTAGCGGAAATTGATATTCCTGTTGGACAAATAATAACCAACCAATTAGCTGAATTATTAATAGATTTAACCAATAGAATTAATCGCGAAATTGTTGTATATGTAAATAGACGGGGAAAGATTGTGCAAATTTCTGTCGGCGATATTAGTACGGCGGCTTTGCCGGAGATTGAAGGACGCAAATCATTGTATCGCTTATCTGGAATAAGATGTATTCATACTCATCCTAACGGCGATAGTTCCTTAAGTACTCCTGACATATCGGCGTTAAGGCAAATGAAATTTGATTTAATGGTTGCCTTAGCACAGCATAATGATATTGAAATAAGCTTAGGTTTTTTAACCGGTGAAATCGATGAAAATCAGCAATTTAAAGTGCAAGGGCTAGAAAAAACAAGCTTAAATGAAGTAAGCAAAATTAATTTAACCTATCTAACTACTTTAATTGATAAAAATTTAACGGCAAATAATAAAACTATATTAATAAAAGAACAGGAACAAGCTGTATTGATTGGAATTGACCAAGGCAAAGGGTTATGGTCAATAGAAGATTCGTTGGAAGAATTAAAACAATTGGCGAAAACAGCAGGGGCAGAGGTTGTAGCTAAGACTTATCAAAAGAGGGATAAACCTGATAGTGCGTTGTTTTTAGGTAAAGGTAAAATACAAGAAATATCATTGTTAGTGCAAGAACATAATGCTAATTTAGTGATTTGTGATGATGAACTAAGTCCCTCGCAGCAACGGAATTTAGAACAGGTTCTTGGTGCAAAAGTTATTGATAGAACCGAATTAATCTTAGATATTTTTGCCCAAAGGGCACAATCTCATGAAGGTAAGTTGCAAGTGGAATTGGCACAATTAAAATATAAGATGCCACGCATTGGTGGACAAGGTTTAGTGCTATCAAGGCTGGGCGGTGGGATTGGTACAAGAGGCCCTGGCGAAACAAAATTAGAAGTTGATAAACGTCGTATTAGATCGAGAATTAATGATATTGAAAAATTGATTGAAAATGTAAAGAAACATCGGCAGTTACACCGCGAGAATCGCATAGCCAGTAATATTCCAACTATTGCATTGGTAGGCTATACCAATGCCGGTAAATCGACATTACTTAATAAATTAACAGCAGCGGAGGTATTAGCGGAAGATAAATTATTTGCGACGCTTGATCCGACAACACGTAAGATTGTCTTGCCTAATGGTCAGGAGGCATTGCTTACCGATACTGTTGGTTTTATTCAAAAATTACCACATCAATTAGTTTCAGCGTTTCGAGCGACCTTAGAAGAAGTAAAAGTTGCCGATTTATTACTGCATGTTATCGATGCTAGCCATATAAATTATGAAGAGCAAATGCAAGCGGTAATTAGTGTTTTAAAAGAATTGAAGATTGTTGATAAACCAACTGTTTTGGTTTTTAATAAAGTTGATAAGATCGATGAAGAAATTACGATAAATAAATTATTGCAATATCATAACAGTGTTGCTATTTCGGCGAAAGATGGTCAAAAGCTAGAAAATTTAATGGACTTAATAGAAACTTTTTTTGCGGAACAACAAAAAAAGTTGAAACTATTAATACCTTATGACAAAAGTGCCGTTTTATCTCAAGTGTATGCGCTAGGTACTGTTGCTAGCAGTGAGTATGTAGAAGCCGGAACATTGTTAGAGACTATTTTGCCGAAAGAATATGTTAATAAATTTACTGAATATATAGTAGGAGAAGATTAAGGATGGAGCCATTTTCAAAAAATATTTTACAACAAAAAAATGAGGCAGTTAAAGCATGCTTTGATTTATTTCATAGTATTGATAATATTGCTGAAGTCAATACATTAAAAGTTTTAAATGCTTTTCGTAAACACAAGATTTCAGAACTGCATTTTAAAACAACCTCAGGATATGCTTATAATGATTTAGGAAGAGAAAAGATTGAAGCGGTTTGGGCTGATATTTGTGGTGCTGAAAAAGCTTTATTTAGAACACAATTTGTCTCTGGGACACATGCCTTAGCAACAGTGTTATTTGGTATATTAAGACCAGGCGATGAACTTTTATCAATAACTGGAGCTCCTTATGACACAATGCAAACAGTTATTGGTCATCAAGAAAAAGTAAGTGGATCTTTAAAAGATTTTGGGGTAAGTTATGCTGAGATTCCAATGCTCAATGACAAGGTTCAAATTGATAAGTTTGAAGATTATATCAAACCAAATACTAAAATGGTTTTAATTCAAAGATCGCGTGGTTATAGTATGAGAGCTCCTTTAACAGTTGCTGAAATCAAGGAAATTTGTCAAAAGGTTAAAAACGTAAAAAGTGATTGTATTTGTTTTGTTGATAATTGTTATGGTGAATTTGTTGAGGTGATCGAACCAACGGCAGTTGGTGCTGATATTATGGCAGGATCACTTATTAAAAATCCTGGTGGCGGGATTGCACCAACCGGGGGTTATATTGTTGGCAAAGCGGAGTTAGTAGAATTAGCAGGCTATCGTTTAACGGCGCCGGGGATTGGTGATGAGCTGGGGGCTTCGTTAGTAGATAATCGACTATTGTTTCAAGGTTTATTTATTGCACCACATATTGTAGCGCAAGCTATAAAAGGAGCAGTTTTTGCAGCGGTATTTTTCAGTAAATTAGGTTATAATACTGTGCCGTTACCACAAGAACAACGTAGTGATATTATTCAAGCAATTGAGCTTGGTTCGAAAGAAAAGATGGTGGCATTTTGCCAAGGATTACAAAAATATTCACCGGTAGATGCGTTTGTTAGTCCGGAACCGTGGGATATGCCAGGGTATAGTGATCAAGTTATTATGGCGGCCGGTACTTTTGTCCAAGGGGCATCAATTGAACTTAGTGCTGATGGTCCGATTAGAGAACCCTATATTGTTTATTTACAAGGCGGGTTAACGTTTGAACATAGTATTATTGGGATGATGGGCGCGGCCCAAGCAATTGAAGATTTAAAATAATAGTTAAGCATCTGGGTTTATTGGAAACTCAGATGCTTATTAAATAATAAATGTATTTATATTTTAGGATAATTTTAGTATAATGATTATATGTTTTTATTTTTATAAGGAAAAGGATGATTAAATGTTTGGACCAGATATGATTTTTCGTTTGCCGGCATTGTTAATTGCATTAACTATACATGAATATGCTCATGCCAGAGTGGCCGTTGCACTGGGTGATCCTACACCGAAATTTCAAGGCCGTTTAACTTTAAATCCCATTGCGCATTTGGATCCGATTGGGCTGATTATGTTATGGTTAGTACAATTTGGCTGGGCGAAACCGGTAGAAGTAAATGCTCGAAACTTTAAAAATTGGGATAAGGATATGATGTGGGTAGCATTAGCTGGTCCTGGTTCTAATATTTTAATGGCATTTACTGCAGGACTAGTTTATGCGTTAGTAAATAAATTTGGAGTTAATGTTGATGCGCTAAATCAAATTTTAACATTAACTTGTATCTATAATATTTATTTTGCAATTTTCAATTTATTACCAATACCGCCTTTGGATGGTTCAAAGGTATTGTCGAATTATTTGCCGAAAAAATATGCCTATGAATATAATAATTTTGCTCGGTATGGAACTTTTGTTCTAATTGGCTTAGTATACCTTGGTATTGTTGGTTTTATTGTTTCTCCAATCAGTAAAGTCTTTTTACATATGATTAACACTATGATTAATATTATTTTATAAGCAGAGGAGATTTTTAATGAGTAAGGGACGTATTTTTAGTGGGATGCAACCATCCGGAAAATTTCATTTAGGAAATTATCTTGGAGCATTGGAAAATTGGGTTAATTTACAAGATGAATATGAATGTTTTTTTTCGATAGTGGATTGGCATGCTTTAACCTCTTCATTTGAAGATACTAGTAAATTACCTGAGCATATTCACAATATGGCATTAGATTGGCTTAGTGCCGGTCTTGACCCGGAGAAAAATGTTATTTTCATACAATCTGATGTTAAGGAACACGCAGAACTACACTTGCTGTTATCAATGATGACGCCGTTGTCGTGGCTAGAAAGAGTGCCTACTTATAAAGATAAAATACAACAATTAGGTGATCAAGGTAAGGACATCAATACTTATGGCTTTTTAGGCTATCCGGAATTGATGACTGCTGATATTATTTTGTATAAAGCTGATACTGTGCCGGTTGGTGAGGATCAGATTCCACATTTAGAATTATCAAGAGAGATTGTAAGAAGATTTAATAATCTATATAAACCGGTTTTTGTGGAGCCACAAGCTAAACTAAGTAAAGCTTCGCTGTTACCTGGCGTTGACGGCAGAAAAATGAGCAAATCTTACGGCAATGAGATCCCGTTTGCGGCTAGTCCGGATGAGTTAAAAGCTAAAATCAGATTAATGGTGACAGATCCTAAACGCGTAAAGAAAACTGATCCCGGTGATCCAGATGTTTGTGTTGTTTTTAAATTTCATAAGATATTTAATACGATGCAATGCGATGAAATATCTTGTTCTTGTCGCGAAGCCACTATGGGCTGTGTGGAGTGTAAAAATCGCTTAGCTGATGTGATGATTGGAATTTTAGCTGATATGCATGTTAGAAGAACTGAATATGAGAAAAATCCTGCAAAAGTTAAAGAAATTTTAGCATATGGTGCTGAACGAGCAAGAATAGTTGCAGCAAGTACAATGGCTGAGGTTCGTGCGGCGATGAACTTAAAATAATGAATGCCTATAAAGTGAAACTAGAAGTCTTTGAAGGACCGCTGGATTTATTGATGCATTTAATTGAAAAAAGTCAAATAAATATTTATGATATTCCAATTGCAATAATAACAAAACAGTATTTGGACTATTTGGAACAAATGCAGGAATTTAATGTTGAAATTGCCAGTGATTTTTTACTGATGGCTGCAACTTTACTACAAATTAAATCAAGAATATTGTTGCCACGGGTGGTTAGAACTGAAAGCCAAGAGGAAGAGGATCCGAGGCAAGAATTGGTAGATAAGCTTATTGAATATCGTAAATTTAAAGAAGTAAGCAGTCAGCTTGAAACATTAGCTGATAAGCATTCACAATATTTATTTCGTAAACCGGAAAAAGGAGTTTTGCAATATTTGCCACCGGAAGATTTAAGTGTGGAATTACTGCTAACGGCTTTTACGACCTTATGGGAAGCTGGTATTGAAGAATTTGCGATTGTCAAACGCGAAGAATTTACAGTTCAAGATAAAATGAAAGAAGTCATTTTGTTATTACGAAAAAGTAGCGGTGAAATTGAGTTTAACGATGTGATAACTAGAGCTGGCACTAAAGATGAAATCATTACTACTTTTTTAGCATTATTAGAACTGATAAAACTAAAAAAAATTTTAATAAAGCAAGAATATCAATTTGCTAATATTAGAATTTTGCTTAGAGAGGTAGGCATTAATTAGTGTTTTATACTAATTTAAAGGGTAATTTAGAAGCCTTGCTATTTGTTAATGGTGATCCTTTATCATTAAAAAGAATTGCGGAAATTTTGGAAGTTGATCAGGAAAATGTTAAGTTATTACTGGCTCAACTTATCCAGGATATGAATCAGCAAGAACGCGGTTTAACTATTATTGAGGTTGCCGGCGGTTATCAGCTTTGTACTAAGCCTCATTTAGCTGGATTTTTAGAAAAATTAGTGCAAATTAAAGAAAATAAGTTATCAATCCCAGCACTAGAAACTTTATCAATTATTGCTTTTAAGCAACCGATAACGAAACAAGAAATTGAAGCTATTAGAGGTGTAAGAGTAGATAAAGTTCTTGCTAATTTGTTGGAGCGTAACCTTATTAAAGAGTTAGGACGTAAAGAGGCAATTGGTAGGCCAATAATTTATGGAACCACTGAAGTTTTCTTAAAATGTTTTGGCTTAAAGAGCTTAGAAGATTTACCGGAATTGCCGGAGTTAGAAGAAAAATAAGATTATTTTTTAAGCCTGGTTTTTCCGGGCTTTTCTATTGCTTTAATTATAACAGGAGGGGTTAATAATGTTGAAAATGGAGAAAAAATGGGAATTGCCAGTAGAAGCAGCTCCTGAAAAAATTAAAGAAATAGCAACATTATTTAATCTTTCAGAAGCGGTAGTTAAGGTGTTATTTAATCGTGGATTTTATCAAGCTGAAACAATAAAGGATTTTTTAGAAGTAAATGCAGCTAATTTTCATGATCCGTTCTTATTAAAAGATTGTGCGGTGGCAGTTGAGCGAATTATCAAAGCAATTACCGCAGGCGAACTAATTACAATCTATGGTGATTATGATGTAGACGGTATCACCTCAACCTCGTTGATGGTTAAGGTTTTAACAGATTTAGGGGCAAGGGTTGATTATTATATTCCCGAACGCCAAAGTGAAGGGTATGGCTTAAATAGTGAGGCTTTAAATGCTATTTATGATAATAAGAGTAGTCTTTTAATTACTGTTGACTGTGGAATCAGTGCTGTGGCAGAAGTTGAAGCAATCAGTGATAAGCTAGATATAATAATAACTGATCATCACCAGCCGCCAGAAGTATTACCTAAGTCTTTTGCAATAATAAATCCGAAGCAAGTTGACTGTACTTATCCTGAAAAAAACTTGGCGGGAGTGGGCGTCGCTTTTAAGTTATGTCAAGCTTTATGGTTGGAGCTAAAAAAAGAAAATTTAATGAAATATTTGGATTTAGTAGCAATCGGAACGGTGGCAGATATTGTGTCACTCTTAGGTGAAAATAGACTTATTGTAAAATTAGGCTTAAAAGAAATAACAACAACCTCCAATGTTGGATTGAAAGCCTTACTACAAAGTTCAGGACTTTCTCACAAAAAAATTGATGCGGGGAAAATTGGTTTTATTATTGCACCGCGTTTGAATGCGGCTGGGCGAATGGATAATGCTAAAATTGGCGTCAAATTATTAACTACTGAAAGCTTAGTAACAGCACAAGAGCTAGCAATTGTGTTGGAAAACGAAAATAATAATCGGCAACGGACTGAAAAAGATATTTTAGAAAAAGTTGATAATATGATAATAAATGGCAATTTATATCAAGATCAGGTTATTGTTGTTGCTGGTAGTGATTGGCATTCTGGGGTAATTGGCATTGTTGCTTCGAGAATAGTGGAAAAATATTATCGTCCAGTTGTTATTATTAGCAAAAAAGATGGGGTTGGCAAAGGATCATGTCGTAGTATTGAAGGCTTTAATATATATGAAGCCCTTGATGAATGTAGTGAATTGTTAGTGCAGTTTGGTGGTCATAAACAGGCAGCTGGTTTAACGATTAAAGTTGAAAACATAGCGAAGTTTCGGCTTAAAATAAATAAATTGGCCGAAATGAAATTAACGATAGATGACTTTAAGCCCAAAATTAAGCTTGATACTGAAATTTATTGCGAAGGGATAACTGAGAAACTACTAAATGATTTAACAATGCTTGAACCTTTTGGTATGGGTAACCCTAAACCGGTATTTGTTAGTAGTGAAGTTTTAATAAGAGAAGCGAAAAAAATCGGAGCGGACGGTAAACATTTAAAATTTAAAGTTGGAACCAATGGAAAAGAATTAGAGGCTTTGGCTTGGAACTTAGGAGCAATAGCTGACGTTTTTAGTCATGAAGATAAAATAAATATCGCTTTTTATCCTGAATATAATGAATGGCAAGATAGAAAAAGTATTCAGCTAAAAATATTGGATTTAAAATACCAATATAATGTAAAGAATGATATTAATAATTTATATAGTAATAGTTCTGTTGAAGGAAAAACTATAAACAAACTTGATAAATTCTTTACAAAAATCGTAGGTATAACTTTTGAAAATCGCCAAGAACTAGTTGCTAAAATAAAAATCGGCGATAAATTAGCATTAATTAATGAGAATGATAATGAATTCGATTCCAATGCGATAAAGGTTGTAAGTCCTTATGGGGTATTAGGCTATTTAAGAAGCGAAATAGCGGAAATGCTAATGGAAGCAATATCTGAAGGGGTAAAATATGAGGCGGTTGTAACCAATATAACGGGGACTGAAAATCAATATAACGGTGTAAATATCTTGGTTAATAAATGTGAGTTAACTGAGTTAAGATATAATAAAAAAATTGACTTAAGCACAATTAATGAAATTTTGCTAGGTAGCTTAAAGTTTCATCCGATCCAAATGCAAGCCATAGATTTATTGGACAAGGGTAAAAATGTGCTGGCGATAATGGGGACAGGACGCGGTAAAAGTGCAATTTTTCAAGCAAAAGCAACCTTGTTGGCTAATAATAACCACAAAACAACTATAATAATATACCCACTGCGAGCCTTGGTAAATGATCAATTTATCAATATGAACCGACTATTAAAAGACTTAAATCTAAAAATAGTTAAAGCTAATGGAAGCTTAACCTTACAAGAACGAGCTGAATTGTTTTTTGCGTTAAGTAATGATAAAGTTGATATATTGTTAACTACCCCTGAGTTTTTGGAAGCAAATTTAGCTAAAATTAATATTCCGGTCAATAAAGTTGGGTTAGTAGTTATTGATGAGTGTCATCATATTTTAGATACTGTAAGACCTGCTTATAAAAGGTTAGAAAGAATAATAAATTACTTTAATAATCCAGTAGTCTTAGCCTTGACTGCTACTGCGAGCCCTGCGATGGTAACAGAGCTAAAAAAAAGGTTTAGCATTGATGAAATTATTATTGATAAAAATGTGCGAGAAAATTTAAATGTTGTTGATTTGCGTAATATTGCTGATAAAATAGATTATATTAAAGAATTAGTACAACGAGATGAGAAAAATATAATATTCGTTAATAGTCGTAAACAAGCAGTAGATATTGCTGTTAAATTAAGAAGCTTGTGTAATGTTAATGCGGATGAAATTGCTTTTTATCATGCTGGGCTTTCGGCAGATTGGCGGCTAAAAGTTGAACAATGGTTTAGAACTGGAGAAGTTAAAACCTTAGTAGCAACAAGTGCTTTTGGTGAAGGTGTAGATTTTTTTGATGTAAGAAATATAATTCAATATCATTTGCCGTTTAATTCCACGACTTTTAATCAGCAATGTGGTCGAGCTGGTAGAGATGGGAAAGAAAGTTTTATTCACTTGCTGTTTGGTAAAGATGATATTAGTTTGAATAATTTAGTATTAAAGGATAAAGCACCTGATCGAACTTTAATCGGCAAAATTTTTCTATTATTAAAAGACTTGATAAAAGCTGAATTTACAGATTTAACGAATCATGAAATAGCTGAAAAATTTATGTTAAAGCATAAGGAGAATATTAGTGATAAGGCTGTGGCTATCTGTTTAAAGATTATGGAAGAAATAGGGCTATTGTGGCGTGAAAATTTTGGCGTTAGGCGGAAAATATTCTTTAACACTATTCCTGACAAAAAATTAAACTTAGAGGATTCCGCTACTTATTTAGAAGGTGTTTACGAAAAAACTGAGTTTTTGGAATTTGCTGATAAAATAACTAAAGCGCAGTCTTATGAAATTTTATCGTGGATAAATAAGCCTATTTATCCGAAAGATTTGTAGTTAGATTATGGCAGATGAGGTTGGTAATATGAGTAATGTTCAAAATGATATAAATACAATAATTGAAAATATTTTACAGTATCAGCCGGGAGCACCGATTGATACTGTAAAAAAGGCTTTTCAATTGGCTGAAACTGCTCATACCGGACAGCTTAGAGTTTCTGGTGAAAAATATATTAATCATCCAATTGGCGTAGCAAAAATTTTAACGGAATTGCAAATTGATGCTATTACTATTAGTGCGTCACTATTACATGATGTAGTAGAGGATACTACTTATACTTTAGCGGAAATGCAAGAAAATTTCGGTGAAGAAATTGCCATGTTAATTGATGGTGTTACGAAATTGAGTCGGATTGAGTATAAATCTAAAGAGGAACAACAATTAGAAAATTATCGCAAGATGTTTTTGGCGATGGCTAAAGATATTAGGGTTGTTTTGATAAAATTAGCGGATCGATTACACAATATGAGAACGCTAAAGCATATGTCGGAAGAAAAACAAAAACGCATTGCGCAAGAAACCTTGGAAATTTATGCACCACTTGCTAACAGACTAGGGATCTCCAATATTAAATGGGAACTAGAAGATTTGGCGTTAAGATATTTAGAGCCTGAGACATACTATGAATTAGTAGAAAAAGTAAAGCAAAAGCGTCAAGAGCGTCAAGAGATGATTGACGAATCGATTGAAATATTAAATGAAAAATTGAGTTCGGTGGAGATAAAATCAGATATTCACGGCCGCCCAAAGCATTTTTATAGTATCTATAAAAAAATGCGTAAAGGCAATAAAGATATTAATGAAATCTATGATTTATCAGCCATTAGAATTTTAGTTGAAAATGTTAAAGATTGTTATGGGGCATTAGGTGTTGTTCATACCTTATGGAAACCGATTCCTGGCAGATTTAAAGATTATATTGCTATGCCTAAGTCTAATATGTATCAGTCTTTACACACTACTGTGATTGGAACAAAAGGTTATCCTTTGGAAATTCAGATTAGAACTTGGCAGATGCACAAAGTTTCTGAATACGGGGTGGCGGCACACTGGCGGTATAAAGAAGGTGGCAAAAACAGTGATAAAGATTTTGACCACAAGGTATCATGGCTTAGACATTTGATTGATTGGCAACAAGAACTTCGTGATCCGCGAGAGTTTGTCGAAGCACTAAAAGTAGATGTTTTTGCCGATGAAGTGTTTGTTTTTACGCCGAAAGGTGATGTGGTAGATTTACCAGCAGGATCAATACCATTAGATTTTGCTTACCGAATTCATACTGATGTTGGTCATCGTTGTATTGGTGCTAAAATAAACGGAAAAATTGTACCGTTAGAATATAAATTGGTTAATGGTGATATCGTTGAGATTATTACAACTAAGCAAAATAATGGACCTAGTCGAGATTGGCTAAATATTGTTGCTTCACCTGATACCAGAAATAAAATTAGATCATGGTTTAAAAAGGCAAAGCGTGAAGAAAATGTGGCTAGAGGGCGTGAACTAATTGAAAAAGAAAGTAAACGCTTGGGTTATGATTATAAAGATTTGCTGAAAGGTGAAAGATTAGCAGAAGTAGCGAAGAAGCTAAATGTATTAAATGAAGAAGATTTATTGGCAGCATTAGGTTATGGTGGAGTAACTATTAATGGTGTGATGGCAAAGCTGATTGAAGTTCATAAAAAAGAAGTCAGAAGTAATACGCCACAAGATATTTCGCAAATGTTGGAAGGGCTTAAGCCTAAAAATACTAAACCGCGCAAAAGTCATGGGGTGTTGGTAGAAGGAGAGGCTGGACTATTAGTTAGACTAGCCAGATGTTGTAATCCAATACCGGGTGATATTATAACTGGTTATATTACTAGAGGCAGAGGTATTTCAGTACATTGCTCAGATTGTCCTAATGTGCTAAACTCCAACGATGAATATGA
This sequence comes from Negativicutes bacterium, assembly GCA_018052945.1. NCBI lineage: Bacteria > Bacillati > Bacillota > Negativicutes > Negativicutes bacterium. Next base: position 30,652 of record JAGPMH010000009.1, read on the forward strand.
AAGAATGATTGAAGTAAGCTGGGATATTAATATTGATACTAAATATAAAGTAGCAATTGAAATTATTTGCTCTGATAAGGCTGGAGTTTTAAATGAATTAATGATGGTGCCATCAGAAAGCAAAGTCAATATTAGTTCGATTAATGCAAGAACTCATAAAAATAAAACGGCCACTGTTAATTTTAGTTTAGAAGTTTCTAATGCTCAACAGGTCGAACGGATTATGACAAAATTACGGCGAGTAAAAGATGTATACAGTGTTTATCGTGCTATTGCGTCTAATTAACAGATTTCTGGAGGAAATATATGATAATAAAAGTAATACAAGTTGGTGAGTTAGGGGTTAATTGTTATATTGCCTCTTGTCCGGAAACTAAAGAGTGTCTGGTGATTGATCCTGGTGCTGAGGTTGAAATGATTTTCAAATATATTGAAAGTGAAGCTTTAATAGTGAAAGCAATAATTAATACTCATGGTCATGCGGATCATATTGGTGCTAATGCAGAGCTGAAAAAATTAACCAATGCTCCAATATTGATTAGTTCTTTTGATCAGGAAATGTTGCTTGAACCTAAATTAAACTTGTCAGTTTATATTGAGAAACCTATTATCTCGGCTGGTGCTGATACATTATTAAATGATGGTGATATTATCAGTTTTGGTAAAGAAAAACTAACAGTACTTCATACTCCTGGGCATACTAGAGGTGGTATTTGTTTGTTGGGGACCGAGGTAGTTTTTACAGGCGATACATTATTTAATCAGTCGATTGGTCGAACGGACTTTCCGGGTGGTTCCATGACTGATATAATAAGTTCAATTAAGACTAAGTTAATGTGCTTAAATGATGATGTTAAAGTTTTACCAGGTCATGGTCCAGCTAGTTTGATTGGCTTAGAACGGCAAAAAAATCCGTTTTTAAATTAATAATAAGGTTGTGTTAGTATGCTTATAAATATGGATGAATTAAAGCAAAGACTGCAAGAACGACAATGCAAGTTGACACCACAACGCAAAATAATTTTAGAAGTTTTTTTAAATAACCAAGATCAGCATTTAAGTGCAGAGGATGTCCATACAATTTTAAGACAAGAATTATCAGAGATTGGACTGGCAACCGTTTATCGTACTTTGGAATTATTATGTGATATGGAAATTTTACATAAAATTGATTTTGGTGATGGACGAAGTCGATTTGAAATTAATGCCGGCGATAAGGAACAGCATTATCACCATCATTTGATTTGCTTGAATTGTGGAATGGTAAAAGAATGCGAAGACGATTTACTAGAAGATTTAGAAACTAATATTGCTCAAAAAAGCGGGTTTGTTGTTATTGACCATCAACTTAAAATGTATGGTTATTGTGAAAAATGTCAAAAAAATGAGAAAAAATAATTTATTAATAGACTAAGATGCTATTGATAATATATAATGTTTAGATGAGTTTGAATATTTATTATAATGTGCTGAGGGCAATAATAAATTAGACATGGGGAGGAATATTTGCTATGCTAACAAGCGGTCCACGTGGGACCAAGGATATTTTGCCTAGTGTTAGTGGTCAATGGCAGTATATCGAAGGTAAAATAAGAGAAATTTGTAATTTATTTAGTTATAAAGAAATACGTACACCAATTTTTGAACACACCGAGTTGTTTTTGCGAGGAATTGGTGATACTACTGATATTGTTGAAAAAGAAATGTATACGTTCACTGATCGCGGTGAGCGCAGTTTAACTTTGCGACCGGAAAATACAGCAGCAGTTGTTAGAGCATATTTGGAAAACAAGCTCTATGCTGATAATCAATTAGCTAAATTGTTTTATATTGGACCAATGTTTAGATATGATAGACCGCAAGCCGGTCGTTATCGCCAATTTCATCAGTTTGGTATTGAAGCAATTGGCTTAAGTAATCCGGCTGTAGATGCAGAAATTATAACTTTAGCGGTGCAGTTTTTGCAAAAATTAGGCCTAACGGAATTGAATTTACAACTAAATTCCGTCGGTTGTCCCAAGTGTCGTCCGGTTTATCGTGAAAAGCTACAAGAATTTTTACAAGATAAAGTAGAAGATTTATGCAATGATTGTAAATCACGGTATGATCGTAACCCGATGCGGATTCTTGACTGTAAAAATGAAAAATGTACAGCGCTATCGCAAGGAGCACCGGAAATGATTGAGTGCTTGTGTGATGATTGTGGTACTCATTTTAATAAATTAAAAGAATTATTAACGGCTACTAATATTAGCTATAATCTAAATCCACGTCTGGTGAGAGGGCTTGATTATTACACTAAAACAGCTTTTGAAATACAGTACGAACCACTTGGCGCACAAAGTGCTGTGTGTGGTGGTGGGCGTTATGATGGCTTAATTGGTGAGTGTGGTGGCAATGATACTCCAGCAATTGGTTTTGCCATTGGAATAGAAAGAGTTTTATTAGCATTGGAAAAACAAAACTTGTTGCCAGATTTTAATGACGGTAGTGATGTTTTTATACTTCAATTTGGCGAGGTTACAGAAAGTGTAGCTTTTAATTTAATGAGCCAACTTCGTGCTAATGGACTGAAAGCTGAGATGGATTTTAGCGGTAGAAGCTTTAAAGCACAAATGAAGCAAGCAAATAAGCTCAATGCAAAATATGTGATAATTGTTGGTGAAGATGAAGTTACACAAAATGTTGTAACATTGAAAAATATGGCTAATAGCCAGCAAGAAGTTGTCGCAGTTGAAAATATTATAGATAAGTTAAAGGCTGAGGTGAAGGGTTAATGGATTTATTAAAAGGATTGAAAAGAACACATTCTTGTGGTGTGTTAACAAATACTAATAAAGATGAAGAAGTTATCTTATGTGGTTGGGTATCAAGAAGACGTGATCACGGTGGACTTATTTTTGTTGACTTAAGAGATCGTTCTGGGATGGTGCAAGTTGTATTTTCTTCAGAAATGCATCAAGAGGTTTTTACAAAAGCAGAAAGTATTAGATCTGAATTTGTTTTAGCGGTAAAAGGTGTCGTTAAAACTCGTGCGGTTGAAACTGTTAATCCGAAAATGGCAACTGGTGAGATCGAAGTATATTGTAATGAATTAAGAATTTTAAATAAAGCCAAAACTCCGCCGTTTTATATTCAAGACGGAATTGACGTTGATGAAATGTTAAGATTAAAATATCGTTATTTAGATTTACGTCGTCCCGAAATGCAAAGAAATTTAATGTTAAGACATCGTGTTACAAAAGTAATGCGTGATTTTCTTGATAAACAAGGTTTCGTGGAAATTGAAACTCCAATGTTAACCAAAAGCACACCGGAAGGTGCTCGTGACTACTTAGTGCCTAGTCGCAGTAATCCTGGAAAGTTTTTTGCATTACCACAATCACCACAAATTTTCAAACAAATTTTAATGGTAGCAGGTTATGAAAAATACTTCCAAATAGTTCGTTGCTTTAGAGATGAAGATTTAAGAGCTGATCGTCAGCCTGAATTTACACAACTGGATATTGAGATGTCTTTTATTGATGATGAAGATATTTTAGGCATGATGGAAGATATGACGGTACAAATGTTTAAAGAAGGTATTGATGCTGACATCAAAGCTCCTTTCAAACGTTTAACTTATGCTGAAGCTATGGATAAATATGGTTCAGATAAACCGGATTTACGTTTTGAAATGGAATTAGTTAATTTGTCAGAGGCTGTTAAAGGTTCCGATTTTAAAGTGTTCGAGTCTGTTATTCAAAGTGGTGGCGAAGTAAAAGCAATTAATGTTAAAAACTATGCTAATATTGCTCGTCGTGAATTAGATGGGTTAGTAGATTATGTTGGTATTTATGGTGCTAAAGGGTTAGCTTGGATTCAATATACTGAAGAGGGCATTAAGTCACCAATAACTAAATTTTTCTCTGAAGAAATTATTAATAATATCACAGCTACTACGAAAGCTGAAACTGGTGACTTAATTTTAATTATTGCTGATAAGCCGGCAGTAGTCGCACAATCTTTAGGTGAGTTGCGCTTAGAAATGGCAAGAAGATTGAATTTGATTGATGAAGATAAATTATCATTCTTGTGGGTAGTGGACTTCCCGATGTTTGAGTATAATGAAGATGATAAACGTTGGGTAGCAATGCATCATCCGTTCACAGCACCATGTGATGAAGATATTCAATACCTTGATACTGATCCAGGAAAAATTAAAGCTAAAGCTTATGATTTAGTGTTGAATGGAACTGAAATTGGTGGCGGTAGCTTAAGAATTTACAACCGAGAATTACAAGAAAAAGTATTTAAAGCAATTGGACTAACAGAAGAAGATGCTAACAGTAAGTTTGGTTTTATGTTGGAAGCATTTGAGTTTGGTACTCCTCCACATGGTGGAATTGCCTTTGGTCTTGATAGATTAATTATGTTGATGGCTAAACGCAGTTCAATCCGCGATGTAATTGCCTTCCCGAAAACGCAAAGTGCTACTTGTGTTATGACCCAAGCTCCTTCGGAAGTTGCACCGGAACAATTAAAAGAATTATCAATCAGAACAGCGATTATGCCGAAGAAATAAAATTTAAAGACATTTTAAAGAGTTAATCTTTAAAATGTCTTTTTTATATAAGTTTGTTTTTAAGATGTTTTTTTGTTAAGATTATTATAGAGTTTAGATAAAAGGTGAGAATTATGGATTTATTTTCTGCTTCACATGATGAAATTGATATTGGTTTACCGTTGGCTTCAAGAATGAGACCGCAAACTTTTGAGGACTTTATTGGACAAGAAAGTGTAGCTGGCGCAAAGAGCTTTTTGCGGAAGATGATTCAGTCTGATAAAATTCCTTCTTTAATTTTATTTGGGCCACCGGGAACCGGTAAAACAACATTAGCGCAATTAATAGCACAAACAACTAATAGCAAATTTGAAAAAATTAATGCGGTAACATCAGGAATTAGTGAGCTGCGAAAAATTTTGGAAAGTGCCAAGGAACAATTGAAGTTTTATCGCACCAGAACTATTTTATTTATTGATGAAATTCATCGCTTTAATAAAAGTCAACAAGATGTATTATTGCCTTATGTGGAAGATGGTAGTGTTGTGTTGATCGGTGCAACCACGGAGAATCCTTTTTTTGAAATAAATACGCCGTTGTTATCAAGATGTAGAATTGTGCAATTACAAGAACTAAGTAGCAAAAACATAAAAACTGTGCTAAAAAAAGCTTTGATGGATACAGTTAAAGGTTTGGGTAATTATGAACTTATTTGTGATGAAGAAGTTCTTGATATTATTGCAGATTTTGCTGGTGGCGATGCTAGAGTTGCTTTAAATTTGTTAGAGCAAAGTGCTTCACTTGCAAATTTCACAATAGAAAAACATATTTCATTAGATATTCTTAAGCAAATAATCGGTGATAAAATACAACGTTATGATAAAAATGGTGACAATCATTATGATACAATTTCTGCCTTCATTAAGAGTATGAGGGGATCAGATCCTGATGCGGCAATTCACTATCTAGCAAGAATGTTAGTGGCGGGAGAAGATGTTAATTTTATCGCTAGAAGAGTTGTTATTTGTGCAGCGGAAGATGTTGGTAACGCTGATCCTGAGGCCTTAAATATTGCTATGGCTGCAGCGAAAGCGGTGCAATTTCTCGGCATGCCGGAAGGTCGAATTCCTTTAGCGCAGGCTGTTACTTATATTGCGACAGCACCAAAAAGTAATGCCTCTTATCTGGCGATTGACCAAGCTATTTGTGATGTTAAGAGTAGTAATTCTGGTTTAATACCGGTGCATTTAAGAGATGCTCATTATAAGGGTGCAATAAAATTGGGACATGGTGCTACTTATAAATATCCTCATGATTATGAGGGGAGTTTTGTAGAACAAAATTATTTGCCGGAGGAACTTAAAAATAAAAAATACTACAATCCTACAGAGAATGGTTTAGAACGTGAAATAAAAAAAAGAATAGAAAATTTGTGGCGAGAAAAATAAGCTAAAAAAGGTTTTGACAAGCTTATTTTTTTTTGCTATATTAAAAACAGATAAAACCTATTGTTTTACTCGGGTATTAGGGGAGATCATAATGAAGATATCAACAAAGGGACGATATGGTGTGGCTGCAATGTATGATTTAGCGTTACATTATGGCGAAGGGCCGATTGCTTTAAAACAAATTGCATTGCGACAGGAAATTTCAGAACATTATTTAGAGCAATTAATCAGTACGTTGCGAAATGCTGGTTATGTTAATAGTATTAGGGGACCGCAAGGTGGTTATATTCTCGCCAAAGATCCTAAAGATATTACTATTGGTGATGTTATAAAGACAATGGAAGGACCGATAACTTTAGTAGATTGTTTGTTAAATGATGATACTGAAAATAATTACTGCGAAAAAGTTGGCAAATGTGTCACTAGAGATGTTTGGGTCAAAGTTAGAGATAGTATAAATAATGTATTAAATTCTATTTCGCTGGCAGACTTATGCAAAGAAGATAGAAAATAAGGAGAGGACAATAATATGAAAAGAATTTATTTTGATCATTCTGCTACTACGCCTACAGCTAAAGAAGTAGCAAGTGTTATGTATGAATATATGAGTGAGAAATTTGGTAATCCCTCCAGTGTTCACTTTTTTGGACGTGAAGCTCGAAAAGATGTAACGGTAGCAAGAGAAACTATTGCAAAATTAATAGGAGCTGAACCTAATGAATTGTTTTTTATGGGTTGTGGTACCGAAGGTGATAACTTGGCATTAAAGGGAATTGCCTATGCGAATAGAAAAAAAGGTAATCATATTATTACCAGTGCGGTAGAACATCATGCAGTATTGCATGTTTGTGAATTTTTAGAAAAAGAAGGATTTGCCGTAACTTATTTACCGGTAGATGAGTTTGGTATGGTAAATCCTCAAGATGTTGAAAAGGCGATTACCGATCAAACAATTTTGATTAGCATTATGTTTGCTAATAATGAAGTTGGTACGATCCAGCCGATAAAAGAAATCGGTGAAATTGCTAAAGCTAAAGGTGTATATTTCCATACTGATGCTGTGCAAGCGGTTGGTAATTATCCTATTGATGTTAAAGATTTAAATGTTGATTTATTAACATTGTCTGGGCACAAGTTTAACGGTCCGAAAGGTATTGGTGCACTTTATGTGCGAAAAGGTGTTAAAATTGCTGCTGTTCAACAAGGGGGCGCTCAAGAACGAAACTTACGTGCCGGAACAGAAAATGTTCCTAGTATTATCGGCTTAGCAAAAGCTGCGGAAATTGCGATGGCAACAATGAGTGAAAAAATAGCTCATGAAACATATTTAAGAGATAAACTTATTAACGGAATTAAGGAGAAAATTGGTTATATAAAACTTAATGGACATCCAACTAAAAGAATGCCTAATAATGTTAACTTTAGTTTCAGATTTGTAGAAGGAGAAGCTTTGTTATTAAGCCTTGATTTAAAAGGTATTGCAGCTTCTAGCGGTTCAGCCTGTACCTCCGGTTCATTAGATCCTTCCCATGTTTTATTGGCAATGGGCATGAGTCATGAGGTAGCTCATGGTTCATTGAGAATCAGCTTAGGGCATAGTAATACTGAAGAAGAGATTGATTATTGTTTAGAAGTATTACCGCAAATCATTGAGCGATTAAGAATGATGTCACCATTAAGTCCGGAAAACATGGCGATAGAAAAAGAAAATTGTGAAACTTGTTCTAAATATTAAAATTAAAGAGGTGTAAAGATATGTATAGTGAAAAAGTTATGGATCATTTTACTAATCCTAGAAATGTCGGCGAAATTAAAGATGCCAGCGGTGTGGGTGAAGTTGGTAATGCTAAATGTGGCGATATTATGAAGATTTATTTAAAAGTTGAAGATAATATTATCAAAGATGTAAAGTTTAAAACTTTTGGTTGTGGTGCTGCTATTGCTACTAGTAGTATGGTGACAGAGCTTGTTATAGGCAAGACTTTAGAAGAAGCATTAAAAATAACTAACAGTTCTGTTGCTGAAGCATTAGATGGTTTACCACCAGTAAAAATGCATTGTTCAAATTTGGCTGCTGATGCTATGCATGAAGCAATAAAAGATTATATGAGTAAGCAAGAAGGAAAGTGATTGTTATGACTGCAAAAACAAAAGTAGTTGTAGCAATGAGCGGCGGGGTGGACAGTTCTTTAACTGCCGCCCTTCTTTTGCAACAAGGCTATGACGTAATTGGTGTTACTATGAATTTATCAGAAGAGAGCCGTGATTATGATGAAAACTCAGATCGCGGTTGTTGTTCTTTATCGGCTGTTGATGATGCGAAAAGTGTTGCTGACAAACTAGGCATTCCACACTATGTGATGAATTTTAAAGAGATGTTTCAAGAAAAGGTCGTGGACTATTTTATTAAGGAATATGGTGAGGCTAGAACGCCAAATCCTTGTATTGCTTGTAACCGATATATTAAGTTTGAAGGGTTGTTGGATCGGGCTTTAAAGCTAGGAGCCGAATATGTCGCTACTGGTCATTATGCAAAAATTATTAAAGATTCTGAAACTGGTCGCTATTTACTAAAAAAAGGCGCAGATGCCAATAAAGATCAATCTTATGTACTATATCATCTCAATCAAAATACGTTAAAACATTTTATGTTTCCACTAGGTGATTTAAACAAAACTGAAACCAGAAAAATGGCAGCAGAGTTAGGTTTGTCTGTAGCTAATAAACCTGAAAGTCAGGAAATATGCTTTGTGCCTAATGATGATTATAAAACTTTTTTAGCAGAAAAAGCTCCGGCAATGCTGACGCCGGGGAATATTATTAATACCGCTGGAGAAATTTTAGGAAAGCATAAAGGCTTAGCTTTATATACAATCGGACAACGTAAAGGCTTAGGAATAGCGGCGAAACAGCCACTTTACGTCCTGAAACTAGATCAAACTAACAATTCGGTGGTGGTTGGTTTTGAAGATGAAATTTTTTCACAGGAATTAATTGCGACTGATTTAAACTTTTTATTGTTTGATAAATTAACAGTAGCAATGGAAGTTAAAGCAAAAGTTAGATATGCAGCAAAAGAAGCGCCGGCTTTTATTGTGCCACTAGACGGTGATAAAGTGAGAGTTATCTTTAAAGATAAGCAAAGAGCTATTACTCCGGGGCAAGCGGTGGTCTTTTATCAAGATGATATTGTGATTGGTGGCGGGACAATTATTGATTAGTTGGTTGATAGTAAGATTAAAAGGTTTACATCTTGATATCATAAGCATTATAATAATAGAGTTAATGTGTTTTGAATGACCCAAACCGTAGTGGAGGTAGATTGTTTTGAAATTTATGACAGGAAATGAACTGCGCGAAAAATATTTGCAGTTTTTTGCAAGTAAGGATCATTTGGTATTACCAAGTTATTCTTTAATACCGGAAAATGACCCAACTTTATTAATGGTTGGTGCTGGAATGGCTCCCTTTAAACCTTTTTTTACTGGGAAGATGAAACCACCACATCCAAGAATTACTACTAGTCAAAAGTGTGTAAGAACTGGTGATATTGAAAATGTTGGTAAAACAGCGCGTCACCATACTTTTTTTGAGATGTTAGGTAATTTTTCTTTTGGAGATTATTTTAAACGTGAAGCGATTGCTTGGGCCTGGGAATTTATCACAAAGCATTTGGAAATTCCTGAAGAACAACTTTGGGTTACTATTTATCCAGATGATGAAGAGGCTTTTGATATTTGGACGAAAGAGGTTGGCGTTAATCCTAAAAGAGTTGTCAAATTAGAAGATAACTTCTGGGAAATCGGTCCTGGTCCTTGTGGTCCATGTTCGGAAATTTATGTTGATTTAGGCCCGGAACGCGGTTGTAGTGATAATTGCGTATTAGGTTGTGATTGCGATCGATATTTGGAAATATGGAATTTGGTATTTACGCAATTTGATCGTGATGAAGCTGGTAACTACAATCCTTTAGCGAAGAAAAATATTGATACTGGAGCAGGATTAGAGCGTATTGCTTCAGTCTTACAAAATAAGAAATCAAACTTTGAAACTGATTTGATTTTCCCGATAATTGAATATGCATCTAAGGTATCGGGCGTTAAATACGAAACTAGCACGAAAAATGATATTTCACTAAAAGTAATAGCTGATCATGCTAGAAGTATGACTATTATGATTTTAGATGGAATTTTGCCGTCCAATGAAGGTCGGGGTTATGTTTTGCGCAGAATTATTCGTCGGGCAATTCGTCATGGCAGATTACTTGGTATTGAAACAAGTTTTTTAGCTGGGGCTGTTGATGCGGTAATAACTATTTTTGGAAATGTTTATCCTGAATTAGTAGAAAAGCAAGATTATATTCGTAAAGTTATCAGTTTAGAAGAAGAACGTTTCCATACAACATTAGCACAAGGGATTGAACTTTTAAGTAAATTGATTGCTGATTTAAAAGTTACCGGTAAAGATGTATTAGATGGTAAGTCTGCGTTTAAATTGTATGATACCTTTGGTTTTCCATGGGAATTAACAGCAGAAATTTTAGAAGAAAATAAATTTTCTTTAGATAAAGATGCTTTTGACGCTGCAATGAATGAACAACGTGAAAGAGCAAGGGCTGCTCGCCAAGAAAATCAACGAGTATCAGTGCCGGATTTAACAGGAATCAATGTCGACTCATTAAAGCAAGATTATAATGTAACTACAGCAAAGGTTGTCTTGTTATGGAAAGATGGTAAAGCAGTTGAGCAAGTCCACGATGGTGAAGAAGTTGGTATTATCCTTGATACTACTGCTTTTTATGCTGAAGGTGGTGGACAAGCCGGCGATACTGGTATGATAGAAACTGAAGTTGGTAAAGTGGAAATTGAAAATGCGAAAAAGCTAGCCAATGGGACTATTTATCATATTGGGATGGTGGTAGAAGGCTTAATTAAGGTTGGCGATAATGTTAAAATCTTGATTGATGCTGAAGTTAAACAAGCGACAGCAAGAAATCATACGGCAACCCATTTATTACATGCTGCTCTGAAAAACATTGTTGGTGAACATGTTAATCAGGCTGGTTCTTCAGTTAATAGCGAACGACTGCGCTTTGATTTTTCACACTTTGAGCCTCTTACCACAGAACAAATTGAGAAAATTGAACAGCAAGTTAATGAGGCAATTTTAAAAGCTATTACAGTTGATATTAACGAAACAACACAAAATGAAGCAAAAGAAATGGGTGCAATGGCTTTATTTGGTGAAAAATATGGCGATATTGTAAGAGTTGTTAACATTAAGGACTTTAGTGTTGAGTTATGTGGCGGGACTCATGTTAATAATGTAGCGGAAATCGGCTTGTTTAAAATAGTTTCTGAAGCTGGTGTTGCTTCAGGGGTTAGAAGAATTGAAGCTATTACTGGTAAATTAGCTTATGATAAAGTTAATATTGTCGAAAAAACTTTAAATAAGACAGCGAGCTTATTGAAAAGTCGTAATAATGAAGTTGTAGAAAAAATTGAAGCGTTATTGACACAAGTTAAAACTTTAGAGCAACAATTAGCGGTAGCAAATAGTAAAATGGCACAAGAAACCGCCAGTGAATTATTAGCAACAGCGATTGACGTAAATGGTGTAACAATTGTTAATGCTGAAGTTGAAATTGAAGATATGGATGGCTTGAGGAATTTAGCTGATTTATTGCGCGATAAACTTACAGTGGGAGTCATTGTCCTTGGTGCTAAAATTGCCGATGATAAAGTTAACTTTGTAGTAATGGCCACTAAAGATGCTGTTGCTAAAGGTATACATGCAGGTAATATAATAAAGGAAACTGCTAAAGTTGCCGGTGGCGGTGGCGGCGGTAGACCTGATATGGCACAAGCCGGCGGGAAAAATCCTAAAAAAATTACAGAAGCCTTAACGATGGCTACTGAAGTTATTACAAAACAAATAGGTTGAAACTAAGGAGCAGATATTTATCTGCTCCTTTTTTAGAGGATTTTTAGAAAAAAGAGACAATTATATAAATTAAAGACAAATAAAGGTGGTGTATGCTATGTATCAAAAATATTTCGATAAATTTAACGAGATTGCTAAAATATCAACTGCCTCAAACAGTGTTAGTAGAGCTGCTTTTAGTAGTGAAGACTATGAATTGAGAAAATACATTATAAAATTACTAAAAAAAAATAATCTTGAAGTTTTTGTAGATGAAATTGGTAATATTTTTGGTTGTACTGCACAAAATAAAACAAAAAAAACTATAATGCTTGGAACTCATATTGATACTGGGAGCGAAGATGGCAAATATAGTGGTATTGTAGGAGTACTAGCTGGTTTAGCAGCGATTGAATTTTTAACAAAAAAAAAGGTTGGAGAAAATATTGTTTTAGCTGTGTTTGTTGGTAAAGAATATTTTAAAGATAATGATTTTGTTGGAGCTCGTTTTTTTGCAGGTGATAATGCTATGTTAGAAGTAGTTGAAACTAATGAGGATTATGCAAAATTTTTAAGTTGCGAAAAAATAATGCTGAAAAATAATTTTTTTCAAGAAATAGATTATTTTTTAGAAGTCATTATGGAAGATGGTAATAATTTAATATTAGCGAATAAACAAATTGGGATAGTAAATTACCTAACTTCAGCTACTATTTGTAGTGTTTTTATTGAAGGAGAAACTTCTTCTAGCGCTAACATCGGGGTTGAAAAAAGGCATGACGCTTTAGTGAGTGCTGCGTTAGTTATTAATGAAATAAATGATATTGCGTTAGCTCGTTGTGAAGATGGGGTTTTGGCTACTGTTACCAATATAAATGTTTTACCTGGTGCTTATAATAAAGTTCCGGCAAGAGTGGAACTGTCATTAGAAGTTAGAGGGAAAAATAATGAAGATATTGTTACTTGTTTACAAGAAATAAAAGACGCCATCAGTACCATTACTGAAGTTCAAGATGTTACTATTAGTTTAAAAGTAAAGACGGCAGAAACTATAGTAGCAATGTCAGCTGAATTAAATGATAAAATTATACATTCTTGTCAAGAATGCAAGTTATCTATTGAAAATTTAGGGTATGCTTTTGATCAATTAGGTTTAATAATTGGTAAAGCTAAAGCTGGAGCTGTTATTGTCTTGCCCAATAAAGGTGGCATAACACATAATAAAGCAGAAAAACTTGAGCTTCAAGATTTTAATAATGGAGTGGCGGTATTAGAACATCTGATTTCTCATAAAATTTTACAATCCTAAATTGACCTATGTTGGAATTTATAGTATAATGACGTGAATATGCCGAAACTATATGTGCGGGGGAACCAATACAAATATAGGGGTGAATTCTGATTAGAAGGGGATATCTCTTGTCCCTAACCCGACAGCTAACCTCGTAGGCAAAAAAGGAGAGTGTAAAATTTGAAAAAGTTCTTCAGTAGTATGGTAGTAGCAACTTTAATAATTTTACTATGTAGTAATCTACCGGCTCATGCTAATGCTAACTCTAATCCAAATTCAAAGGAATTGATAAAATATAGCATGAGAGGAGAAAATGTAAAAATAGTCCAGAAATTATTATCAGAGGCAGGATTTTATAATGGTGACATTGATGGAATCTTTGGCAATGAAACATTAAATGCTGTAAAAGCATATCAATTTAGTAAAGGCTTATTAGTTGATGGTGTGGTTGGCGAAGAAACGTTGAAATTTTTGAAACGTTCAGATAATAAAACTGATCGAAAAATGCGATCAATAGTAATGCACGCATCAGCTTATAGTGCCTTTGATCCAGGTAATGGCAAGTATACTGCTAATGGTACTTTATTGAAAAAAGGAATAGCGGCGGTTGATCCTAATGTTATTCCGTTAGGAACAAGATTGTTTATTCCTGGCTATGGTGAAGCGATAGTCGATGATGTGGGTGGTTCTATTAAAGGAAATAGAATTGATTTAGCCTTTGATAGCAGAGATGATGCATTACAGTTTGGGGTAAGAAATGTAATTGTTTACATTGTCGAATAAAACTTAAAACAGGTTAGACCTGTTTTTTTTTTTGAAAATATGTATAATTATTTTAAAATATAGTATAATAGTCTCATAATAGCAATACAGAATAAATGACAAAAAAATCTAAGATTAGATATTTTTTTTAATAATTATTGACTAGTTGTTCACAAAATAATATGAAGAAGAGATTTAGAGAAATATATACAATAGGAGCAATATGGTTATGCGCGAATATGGACAAACAGAAGTACAAGCTAAAATTGCAATAGCTTCCTTGAAAATAATAACTGATTCTTTGGGTGTTTCCTTTAATGAAGAAGAACAGTATAAAAACTTCTTAAATATTACCAGCAATACTGAAAGAATAATTAAAATTGCTAAAATGTTAAAACTTAAGGCTAAAAAAGCAGTTCTACAATATTCTGACCTTGAAGGACTGGACGTTCCGGTCTTGGCTATGATGAAAGATGGTTCTTTTTTAGTGCTTGGTAAAAACAATGATAAAGTTGTTTTGATTTTCAGACCTGAAGTTGGTAAGCCTGAGACAATAACTAAAGAGCAGTTTGTCGAAGCTTGGTCTAATGAAGTGGTTATTATTAAGAGACCGTTTAGTTTAAAAAGCGCCAGCCAAAGATTCAATTTATATTGGTTTATACCAATAATTTTAAAATACAAAAAGTATTTTATTGAAATCTTAATTGCTTCATTTTTTTTACAATTATTTGGGTTAGTTACACCACTATTTACACAAGTTATTATTGATAAAGTTATTACTCATAATGGAATGTCAACCTTAGACATCTTAGGATTATGCCTGATTATTGCCGCAGCTTTTCAAGCAATGATGAGTATTGCAAGAACTTACTTATCAGCACATACCACTAATAAAATTGATATGATTTTAGGTGCAAGGTTATTTAGGCATGTTACCTCTTTGCCATTAAGGTATTTTGAAACTAGAAGAGTTGGTGATACGTTAACAAGAATATCAGCCCTAAACAGTATTAGAGAGTTCTTGACTAATTCTTCGATGACAGTATTTTTAGATACTTTTTTTTCAATTGTTTTCTTTGCGGTAATGTTTTATTATAGTTGGGAATTAACATTAATTGCTTTAATACCATTGCCGCTATATTTAATCCAAAATATTATAGTAACGCCGATATATCAAAAACGTTTAGAGACAGTATGGGCTAGTGGCGCTGAAAGCAATGCTTTTTTAGTAGAATCGATTACCGGAGTTCAAACGGTAAAATCCTTAGCGTTGGAGCCACAGTTTAACAATAGATGGGAAAAAATACTAGCAAAATATATTAAAGATACTTTTAATAATGCTAAATTTAATATTTGGCTTAGTAGTTCTAATAGCGTTATTCAGAGTATCATGACTTTTGGCATATTATTATTCGGTGGACATATGGTTATGTCAGGTAAATTGACAATTGGTCAGTTAATTGCTTTTCAAATGTTGGCAGGACAAGCTAGTGCTCCAATATTTCGTTTGTCGGGAATGTGGCAAACTTGTCAACAGACCATGTTAGCAGTGGAACGACTAGGTGATATATTAAATACAGCACCGGAGCCTTTGAAAATTAGTCAAGATAATTATGTTGATAAAATTAATGGAAAAATAAACTTTGAAAATGTATCCTTTAGATATAATGCCGAACTTGGACCGGTCATTGATGATGTTAGCTTTGCTGTGTTACCGGGAATGAAAGTGGGAATTGTTGGTCGATCGGGGTCGGGAAAAAGTACTATTACCAAGCTCGTGCAACGACTTTATTTAC
Organism: Negativicutes bacterium; assembly: GCA_018052945.1. Lineage (NCBI taxonomy): Bacteria > Bacillati > Bacillota > Negativicutes > Negativicutes bacterium. The sequence goes on from JAGPMH010000009.1 coordinate 46,414, forward strand.
CAGAACTAGGTAAAGTTAAAATTGATGATGTTGATGTTATGGAACTTGACCCTACTTGGTTAAGAAAAAAAATTGGGGTAGTATTACAAGAAAATTATCTTTTTAATGGCAGTGTTAGAGAAAATATCGCCTTGTCAAAACCTAGTGCTACAATCGATGAAGTTATTGCTGTTGCTAAAATGGCAGGGGCACATGAATTTATTTTAGAATTATCAGAAGGCTATGATACTAAAATTGGTGAAAGAGGGACAGGCTTATCAGGAGGGCAACAACAGCGGATTGCAATAGCCAGAGCGTTAATAGCAAATCCGGCCATTTTAATTTTTGATGAGGCAACCTCTGCTTTAGATTATCAGTCTGAACGAATTATTATGGATAATCTTGATATTATTGCTAAAGATCGAACGATGCTGATGATTGCACATCGTTTAACAACAGTAAGAAATTGTGATTTAATTTTAGTAATAGAAAATGGAAAAATAATTGAACAAGGAAAGCATAGAGAATTAATAGAGAAAAAAGGAACATATTACGGGATGTATGTTCAACAAGAGGTATAAGATGCTTAAAAATTTTTTTAATAGAATAAGAAGCTATATTGAGGAAAAAACAAAAAATGAACTAAATAAAGATGAATATGAATTTTTACCAGCGGCTTTAGAAGTAGTAGAAACACCACCATCACCTCTTGGAAGAAGTGTCTTGTGGCTATTATTTATTTTTATCTTAATCGTTGTAATATGGGTAATGGTTGGACAGGTGGATGAAGTTGCTATTGCCCCAGGGAAAATTATTCCAACGGGCAATGTAAAGACCATTCAGGCAGAAGATAAAGGTGTTGTAAAAGGAATTTTCGTTAAAGATGGTCAGAAAGTCTCAAAAGGTGAATTGTTAATCGAACTTGATACGACAATTACAGCTGCTGATGTAGCTAGAATTAAACGAGAAGTAGCTTATTATAGTTTAGAAATAGATCGATTATTAGCAGAACAAAGTGGTTCTTCTTTTATTCCACAACAATATCCAAGTTTAGATCCCAAAGATATAGCATACCAACAGAATTTATATCAAACAAGACTTGCTGAGTACAATACAAAGTTATTGATGGCAAAAGCATTAGTAATGCAAAATGAAGCTGATTTAGCAACAACCAAAGCTGGTTATAAAAAACAGGTTGAACTTTTTGCTATTGCCAAAGAAAAAGAAGATCGCTTGATGAAACTGGCACAAGAAGATGCTATTGCTACTTTTGTTGTCCTTGATTATCAAGCTAAGCGCATTGAAATTGAAGAAGATATTAATGCTCAAGCCTCTGAAATTAATCGTAAACAATGGAATTTAATTCAAGCACAAGAGCAATTAAACAGTATTGTCGCTGAACGTAATAAAGATATTAGTACTTCCTTAATGGAAGATCGAAAACAATTATCAATTTATAGTGAAGAACTAAAAAAAGCTGAAGAAAAAGATAGATTATCAAAAATAGTTGCACCAATTGATGGAAGAGTTGCCCAACTTTCGATTCATACTGTGGGGGGCGTTGTGACAGAAGCACAACCATTACTAGAAGTAGTTCCAGAAGATGCAGTATTACAAGTTGAGGCGTTTGTTGCTAATAAAGATATTGGTTTTGTAAGTATCGGACAAAGTGCTGAAGTTAAAATAGAAACCTTTAACTTCCAAAAATTCGGAACAGTAGATGCTACTGTAGTAGAGATTAGTCCTGATGCAATTGAGGATAAAGAAAAAGGCAGAGTTTATAGAGTTGTTTTAGAAATAGATAAAAATTCCTTTGATGTTAATGGTAAAGAAGTTGCTTTAAGTCCAGGGATGACAGCAACCGGAGAAATTAAAATTAGACAAAAACGGATAATTGAATTTTTCCTTGATCCGTTTAAGCAATATCAAAGTGAGGCTTTGAGGGAGAGATAAATGTGACTAGTCAAGTTAATAATCAAAATTCCTTTGTTCCAATTGATACAGCTTTAGTCTCCTTAGTGGCCATTGCAAAATTTCATGGTATTCCGGCGGATATAAACCAATTGCGTCGGGCCTATGTAGTTGATGGAAATTTGATGGATACTTTAACAATGCTAAGAGCCTCCAAGGATATCGGCTTAAAGTCACGTGAACTTACTATTGAGAAAGAACGTCTAATCAGCATGCCTTTCCCGGCTGTTTTACAATTAACAAATGGTAATTATATCGTTGTTTTAAGAGCTGAACAAGAACGTTTATTGATAGTAGATCCTTATCAAGATACTCCGGTTTTAATTCAAATCAAAAATTTATTTAATGCTTGGGAAGGGAAAATTGTCTTATTTACTAAACGCCATCAAGCCAAACAAGAAGAACATAAATTTAATTTATTTTGGTTTGTACCGGTGGTTTTGAAATATAAAAAATTTTTAGGACAAGTATTGTTTTTAAGTTTAATCCTACAAGTTTTTGGATTAATATCGCCAATATTTACTCAGGTAATTATTGATAAGGTTTTAGTTCATAAAAGCTTATCAACTTTAGATGTATTAGTTATTGGGATGATAATAATATCGTTATTCCAAACTATTATAACTGGGTTTAGAAGTTATCTATTTACACATACAACTAATAAGGTTGATGTGGTATTGAGTACAAAGTTATATAAACATATTACGGCTTTACCAATAAAATATTTCGATAAATGGCAAGTTGGTGAAGTTGTTACAAGAGTAAGAGAATTAGAAACAGTAAGGCAGTTTATTACCGGCTCTGGTTTAACAATAGTGCTTGATACAATCTTTACAGTAGTTTATATTTTTGCAATGTTTAACTATAGTGCAAAGCTAAGTTTAATTGTATTGTTAATGCTTCCGATCTTTATTTTGTTAAATATCATCGTGGTGCCAATTTATCGTAAGCGCTTAAATGATAATTTTACAGCAAAAACAGAGAATCAAGCTTTTATTATTGAAACTGTAACCGGGATTGAAGCAGTAAAATCATTAGCTGTAGATGTTAACTTTAGCCAAAGGTGGGAGCAAATGCTTTCCCGATATATCAAATCAGCTTTTGCTACGGCAAACCTAGCTAATATTGCCGGTAATATTGGTGGCTTTGTTAAACAGTTTTTTTCAATTTTTGTATTGTGGTATGGTGCAAATTTAGTTATGAAAAATGAAATCACTGTTGGTGAACTAGTCGCATTTCAAATGCTTTCCGGTCAAGTTACTGAACCGGTGTTAAGGATAGTTAATATGTGGCAAAGTTTTCAACAAACGAAGGTTTCGATTGATCGACTAGGTGATATTCTTAATGAAGCTAATGAAGCATCGTTTAATCCTAATCGTACTACTTTGCCAAGAATAAAAGGTGATATTTTCTTTGATCGAGTTAGTTTCCGTTATCGTCCGGACATGGCAGAAGTGTTGTATCAACTTAATCTCGATATAACAGCAGGTATGAAAATTGGAATAGTAGGGCGATCAGGCTCAGGGAAAAGTACTTTAACGAAAATGATTCAACGGCTCTATTTACCTGATTCTGGTAGAATTCTTATTGATGGTGTTGATTTAGCACAAGTTGAGCCGGCATGGCTAAGAAGACAGATTGGTGTTGTGTTACAGGATAACTACTTATTTAATGGAACTATTGCCGAAAACATTGCTATTGCCGCTAAACAAGCTAGTATCGAAGAAATAGAGACTGTTGCTAAAATAAGCGGTGCTGATGAATTTATCAACAAATTGCCTAATGGTTATAATACACCAGTTGGTGAAAGAGGCACAGCGTTGTCAGGAGGACAAAAACAAAGAATTGCTATTGCCAGAGCATTGATAACTGATCCAAAAATTTTAATTTTTGATGAAGCAACTTCGGCTCTAGATTTTGAATCTGAAAAAATAATAATGAATAATCTTGATAAAATTGCACAAGGTAGAACTCTTATTATGATAGCGCATCGTTTATCAACAGTGCAAAGCTGTGATCAAATAATTGTCCTTGATCATGGACGGTTGATTGAAAAAGGTAAACATGATGAGTTGATGTTTAATAAAAGTGCTTACTTCAATTTATATAACCAACAAATGGTTTCAATATAAATAACTTAATAAAAACCTTACTTTGTTTAAAGTTTTGGAGTGCTAACCACATTCCAAAAAATATATATATGGGGGAATTGAGAATGAGAGAATTAAAACTACCTATATCAAACAGAAAGGAGGAGAGCAAATAATATGGGCTTATTCAGTACTTTAATTAGCAATGTAAGAGCTGATCTAACAACAAGAAGCAGCTTGGTTTCCAGCAATTTATCAGTATTAACTTCACAAATTGGTACAACTATTGGCGAAGTTGCAGCACGTGTTGTATCGGATCCGATTGGAACGCTACAATATGTTGTAAATGATACTAAGATTGCAATTTTTGGACACAATGGTCCGCTAATTGCCAGAGATGCAGTAAGCTTTGTTGAAGGGCTTGCTGGTTTGACTGCTGATACTGCATTAAATATCTTTAATGCATTGCCAACATTTACACAAACTCCGGTTTATGAAAATCAAGTTGGCGCTATTAAAAAGCAAGAAGGCTCAATCACTGAAATTACTAGTAAATTTACAACTGGAGCTTCTATTGGTGATTTATCTTGGTTAATTTACAAAGGTAGAATGGTATCCAATACTGAAATTACTGATAAATGGAAACTTTATAGTGAAGCAGAAACTACTCATGGTTACAACAGTAGTATTTATATTGACGCTGCTAATAAGCAAGTGGCAATTACGCTAGAAGGAACACAAGCTAATAGTGATTTAAGCCCATTATGGTTAAGTAAAGATGGTTTATCCGATCTTGAAATTGGCTTAGGGGTTATTCCACCACAAATGCGTGAAGGTTATGAACAGTTCAAAGTTATGGTAGCTGATGTTATGAATAAATTCGGCACCGAAGGCTATGGCATTTCAGTAGCTGGTCACTCTTTAGGTGGCGGTTTGGCAGAAATGATGTCCGGTATGTATTTTATTGATACAGGAATTGCTTTACCAACTATGGCACAAGCTGGTCCAGGAATGT
>JAGPMH010000010.1 GCA_018052945.1 Negativicutes bacterium
ATTTACGCCTTTCTTGCTGATAATTACTGTTCAGTCTTTTTTGTTTTTTTAATTTCTTTATGATCTTTATCTTTTAATTTCCCTTTGGCCTCTTTAGCCATCTGGATAATTGCTTCATTATATTTATCTAATTTATCGACAATAGCACCGTGGAATGTTCCTTTTTTATACTTACCTTTAGCATTTGGTGTTCCTGCCACCACATCCGTTAATATCTCAATACCTTCATCAATTGTGGCTACCGGATATATATGAAATTTCCCCTTAGCTACTGCAGTTATTACTTCTTCATCTAATGATAATTCATTAACATTTTGTTTTGGTATCATTACCCCTTGTTCTCCAGTTAAACCTTGAGCTTTACAAACAGCAAAGAATCCTTCTACTTTTTCAGTTACTCCGCCAATCGGTTGAATTTCACCTTTTTGATTAACCGAGCCCGTTACTGCAATATATTGTTTTAACGGAATATCTGCAATACTGGACATAATCGCATAAAGTTCTGTACTGGAAGCACTATCACCATCAATACCGCCATATGACTGTTCAAAGGTAATGCTAGAAGTGATTGATAACGGTCGTTCTTGTGCATATTTTTGACCTAGATAACCACTGAGAATTAATACTCCTTTATTATGAGTTTTTCCACTCATGTCAGCTTCTCGCTCGATATTAATAATACCGCTTTTGCCTAGAAAAGTATTAGCTGTTATGCGTGAAGGTTTACCAAAACTATATTGACCGGCACCAATAACCGCCAAACCATTTACTTGTCCAACTTTTCGGCTGGAAGTATCAATTAAGATTTTACCTTCAACAAACATTTCTTGATAATATTCTTCATACTTGTTATTACGATAGCGTTTTTCTTTAATAGCTTTATCAATATATTTTTTATTAACTAAATTTTCATTATCAAGTCTTGCCCAAGCATCAGCTTCACATAACAACTCCACAATTTCATTAAACTGCGTAGTTAACTTGTTTTGACTGGCCGCACGACGACTGGCAAATTCGATAACTTTAGCCACCGCATCAACAGAAAAGTGTTTTAAGTTTTTTCGCTGTATAGTAGAAGTCACAAAACCAATTAATTTATTGATATTAACTTCATTGTTTTCCATTTTGTTATCAAAATCAGCATAGATTTTAAATAATTTACGAAAATCTTCATCATAGCTATAAAGCATATAATAGATATAAGGGTTACCAATTAAAATAACCTTAATGTCTACTTCAATTTCTTGTGGTTTTAATGATGCCATTGCCAACGCACCATATTGTTCGCCAAGATTTTCAATTAAAATTTTCTTTGTTTTTAAAACTCGTTTTAACGCTTCCCACGCCCCAAAATTAGTTAGTAAATCTCTAGCATTTAAAATTAAATATCCGCCATTAGCCCGATGAATTGCGCCCGCCTTAATCATCGAATATTCAGTGGAAACTACACCCATACGGTTTTCATATTCAACACGACCAATCAAATTATAATAAGTCGGATTTATTTCATAAACAACCGGTGCTCCTTCGCAATCTTTATTATCAACTAATAAATTTACAGCATATTTATTTTTATTATTATCTTTACTAAACGCTTTATAAAACGCTAATGGATTATTTTCTTCTTCTGGTGGTGCCGCTTTAAAGTCATTGATATTTTTTAAAACATCTTGTTTTACAGCTTCTAAGTATTTTATAACATCACTATAGGCAGAGTATTTTTCTTTTAATTCTTCAATAAAATGTCCAACTGCATATAATCCGACTTCACGATCCAATTTTTTTAGTTCTTCCCGTCCATCGCGATCAAGTCGTTGTAATTTACGCATTATATCATTAGATTTTTCATGGACTTCGCGTAAGGCAATATCAATTCTTTCACGATCTTCTTTCGGTAATTGTTGATATTCTTCCGGTGTCATTACTTTATCATTTTTTAGCGGAATCCCCACAAAGCCATTCGCCGTCCATTGCGGTAAAATTAGATTTTCTTCAGAATACTCATTGAATTCGTTAATTATTTCATTCTTTTTTTCTTTAATGGTACGCAATAAATTATTTTTAGCTTGTTCATAATCTTCGCTGTTAAATAATTTTTTCACGCCATGTTTTAATGTTAAAAAAAGTTCATGAATATCGGTTTTAAATTTTTGCCCCGTCCCGCAAGGTAATTTTATTGATAACGGCTGGGCTGGGTTGTCAAAATTATTAACATAACACCAATCACTTGGTGCTGCTTCTTTTTTAGCAATTAATTTGACTGTTTTTTGGGCATAAGTACGCTTACCAGTCCCGACCAAACCAGAGATATAAATATTATAACCGTTACTTTTGTTGAATAGTCCAAATTGGACTGCTTTTACGGCACGTTCTTGCCCTACAACATCGGTTATTGGCTCAAGATTTTCTGTCGTTTCAAAATCAAAACTACTAATGTTACAATTGTACTTTAATTGCTCTGCCGATAGCTCATTCCATTTCGCCATAATATCTAATCTCCTTTGTCTCTGAAAATGTTTTTATTTTAATTATACATATATTTTTATAAATAAACTACCATAATTATGAAAATAATTAAAACAGCGCACAGTAGCACGCTGTTTTATAAATTTTATTGTAATTTTTGTTGTAATAATTCATTAACCATTGCAGGGTTAGCTTTACCTTTACTTTGCTTCATAACTTGCCCTACTAATGCCCCAATCGCTTTTGCGTTACCACCTTTATAGTCTTCCACCGCTTTTTGATTAGCGGCTAAAACAGCATCAACAATTGCTTCAATTTCTTTAGTATCAGTGATTTGCACTAAACCTTTGTCTTGAACAATTTTAGCTGCATCATCTCCTGTTTTCCACATTTCATCAAAAACAGTTTTTGCGATTTTACTGGAAATAGTGCCTTTATTAATCAGTTCAATTAATCCTGCCAATTTTTCAGCCTTAACTGGTGAATTCGCAATAGCGATTCCTTCGGCATTAAGATTTTTCGCTAAATCACCCATCATCCAATTTGCCGCCAGTTTAGGATCAGCCTTATGACTAATAACTTCGTCAAAATAAGTTGCCATTTCAATTGTAGAAATCAAAATATTAGTATCATATTCTGATAAACCGCAATCTTCCATCAAGCGTTTTTTACGAGAATCCGGTAATTCCGGTAATTGTTTTCTAATTTCTTCAATCATTTCAGGTGAAGTGACAATTGGTACTAAATCAGGCTCCGGTAAATAACGGTAATCATGTGCTGCCTCTTTGCTACGCATTGAAACTGTTATTCCTTTAGCTTCATCCCAGGTACGAGTTTCCTGAATTACTTTCCCACCATCATCAAGAATTTCTGTTTGGCGTTCAATTTCATATTCTAAGGCACTTTGAATCATTTTAAAAGAATTAAGGTTTTTCATTTCAGCTCTGATACCTAATTTAGTTTCGCCAACTTTACGCAATGAAACATTGACATCAGCTCTTAAATTTCCTTCTTCCATTTTACAGTGTGATACATCAATATATTCTAATATTTGTTTGATTTTTTCCATATAAGCACGAGCTTCTTCTGGCGAACTCATATCAGGTTCTGAAACTATTTCAATTAACGGCACTCCAGTTCGATTATAATCAACACAAGCAGCATCAGAGTCGTTAATAGTATTGCCAGAATGCACTAATTTACCAGCATCTTCTTCCATATGAATTCTAGTGATACCAATACGCTTGGTTTTACCATCAACCTCAATGTCCAAATAACCATTTTCAGCAATTGGCAAATCATATTGCGAGGTTTGGAAATTTTTCGGCAAATCAGGATAATAATAATTTTTGCGATCAAATTTACTAAAACCATTAATCTGGCAATTAAGTGCCAAGCCAGCTTTAATTGCAAATTCTACTACTTTTTCATTGATAACTGGTAGTACTCCCGGTAATCCTAAGCATACCGGACAAACATTTGTATTTTGTTCTCCACCAAAAGTCGTACTGCAACCGCAGAATATTTTAGTGTTAGTTTTCAGTTCACTATGAACCTCCAACCCAATAACTGCTTCATAACTCATTATTTAGCCTCCCCTACTGGTGCAATACTTTTATGATATTCATTGTTTTGTTCAAAAGTATAAGCAGTACGAATAAGTGTTGCTTCATCAAGCGGTTTAGCAATAATTTGTAGTCCTACCGGTAATTCATTACTAAAGCCACATGGTACGGAAATGGCCGGCACGCCAGCTAAGTTAATCGGAATTGTACATACATCTTGCAAATACATTTTAATCGGATCACTAATCATTCCGCCAATTTTAAAAGCCGGTGTTGGAACAGTTGGCGTAATTAACACATCTACTTTATCAAAAGCCTTGTCAAAATCTTGTTTAACTAATGTTCTTACTTTTAAGGCTTTTAAGTAATACGCATCATAATAACCGGCACTTAAAGCGTAAGTTCCTAACATAATTCTACGTTTAACTTCCGGACCAAACGCATTACTACGTGTTTTTTTGTACATATCAATAATATCAGTACCATCAGTTCTATGACCAAAGCTAACACCATCATATCGAGCTAAATTTGAACTCGCTTCTGCCGGCGCTAATAAATAGTATGCCGAAACAGCATATTCGGTATGTGGCATAGAAACTTCGACAACTTCAGCCCCTAGGCTTTCTAGTTGTTTAACCGCATTACGAATAACCACTTCCACATCTTTATCTAAACCGTTAAAATATTCTTTCGGTAAGCCAATTTTCAAACCTTTAACATCGTTTTTCAAGGCAGCTGCAAAGTTTTCTGTTTCAGCCTTTACAGAAGTTGAATCTTTAGCATCATGACCACAAATTGCATTCATAACATGCGCACAATCCGTAACATCACGAGTTATCGGGCCAATTTGATCTAAAGATGAAGCAAACGCTACCAAGCCAAAACGCGAAACACGCCCATAGGTAGGTTTTAAGCCAACTACACCACAGTAAGAAGCCGGTTGACGAATAGATCCGCCAGTATCTGAACCTAATGTCCAAATAGCACTACCTGCAGCCACTGCGGCGGCAGAACCACCACTTGATCCACCCGGTACATATTCTAAATTCCAAGGATTACGAGTAACATGAAACGCCGAATTTTCGGTAGATCCACCCATCGCAAACTCATCCAAATTAAGTTTACCTAGCATAACAATATCTTCAGCTTGTAGTTTTTCCATTACTGTAGCATCATATGGCGGAATAAAATTATCTAACATTTTGGAAGCACAAGTAGTAGTGATGCCCTTAGTACAAATATTGTCTTTGATACCAGCTGGAATACCGGCTAATACGCTAATACTCTCACCACGAGAAATTTTTTCATCAACAATCGCTGCTTGTTTTAACGCCAAGTTTCTTGTTTCGGTAATATATGACTGAACTTTATCTTCGACTTCATCAATTCGATTAAAAACGCTTTGTGTTAATTCCATTGAAGAAATTTCTTTATTAACTAATAGTTCATGTAATTCATGTGCTGATTTTCTAAATAAATCCACTATTTCATTCTCCTATCCTTCAATTATTTTTGGAACTTTAAAATAACCATCTTCCTGATCCGGTGCATTAGATAACGCTAATTTACGCTCTAGTGACGGTTGTAATTCATCTTTACGAAAGACATTTTTAATTGGCAAAACATGGGCCGTTGGTTTAATACCTTCAGTATCAAGCTTTGTTAATAAGTCTGCATATTCCAAGAAATCATTCAAATTCCCTGTATATTGTTCTAGTTCTGTTTCTGAAAATTCTAAACGTGATAATAAAGCTACATTTTCAACATCTTTTAATGTAATTTTCATATTTTCACCATCCATTATTTATATCTAAATACTTTATATAAAGCATTTATCTTACACCGATAAATACATACCCTATATTATAACATGATTTTGTCACAGCAAAAAAGTTTTTATGATAATTTTTTCTTGAAACGATGAATTCCTAACATAATAACAACTACTGCATATAGCATCAATAATAACGTTTGTTGATATAAATAGCTAATGCCAACCCCTTTCATTATTATACCTCGTAAAATTTCCAAATAGTATGTTGCCGGAATCAAGTAGCCGATTAAATTAAAAAACAGTGGCATGGAATGACGGGGGAAAATAAAACCTGATAATAAAATTGTCGGCAATAAAATCCCAAAAGACATTAATAATGCTTGATCTTGAGTTTTGGCAATAGTTGAGATTAACATCCCCAGCCCTAGTGCCGCCAACATGAACGGAATGGTTAGAGCATATAATAACAACAAACTGCCAGTAATCGGCACATGAAAAATAAAATAGCCAATGATAATTGCTACTGTTATTTGAATGTAGCCGATAAAAATATAAGGAACGATCTTACCGAGCATTAATTCCCAAGTTTTTATCGGTGTCACAATTAATTGTTCAATAGTACCGCGTTCTTTTTCTCTAACTAATGCCATACTAGTTACGAGCACCATCGTCAAAGTTAAAATTATTCCTAATAATCCCGGCACCATAAAATTACTCGTCACTAGATTAGGGTTATACCAAGGTCGTGGTTTAATATCAATTGGTTCATCCTTAAAAGAAACAGCACTGCCACTGCTTTCCAAACGACCTTGAATAATTCCAATTGAAAGCATCTTACCAATAGCTTGTGCGGCATTTAACGCACTCGAGGCAGTAGTCGGATCTGATGCATCCAAAACAACTTGTACTTCAGAGCTTTCATGGCGATATATTTTTCTAGCATAATCATGAGGAATAACTATTGCCGCTTTCACTTCTCCCTTATCAATTAACGTAGCAACGTCTTTCGCACTATCAACATTATATTTTATTGAAAAATACTGTGAATTTTGAAATTTAGTAATTAATGCTCTACTTTCTTGAGTCTTGTCACTATCATAAATTGCTGTCGGCAAATTTTTCACATCAAGATTAATTGCAAAACCAAAAATGAGCAATTGAATAACAGGCAGAATCAACATCAAAATCAAGGTACCCTTATCTCTTCGCATCTGAATAAATTCTTTTTTTAATAATGCTTTCAACCGTAACGGTATCATTTCATCACCTGCTCTTTGCTAATTAAAGAAACAAAGATTTCTTCTAAGCTCGGCTGAACAACCTTTATATCACTATTAAAAATGTTATTATCATTCAATAACTTTGCTGTAACAGCAATACCACTTTCAACACCGATATAGTTAGCATGAATATAATTACCAATCTTATTAACACCGTTATAATATTCTTTCGAGTGCAGTAAATTAATAACTTTTAACATCTCAGGGCTATTAATTTCCAGTAACTCACCCTTTAACGCATGTTGACGCAGATATGCTAAATTTCCATTAGCAATTATTTTTCCACCATAAATTACTACTAATTCATCACTTTGTTCGGCTTCATCCATATAATGTGTACTGACCATAATCGTTGTACCATTTCTTGATAAACTATAAATAATATTCCAAAAACTACGCCGCGCTACCGGATCAACCCCCGCTGTAGGTTCATCTAAAAATAAAACTTTCGGATCATGTAAAATTGCACAACCCAAAGCTAACCTTTGCTTCGTTCCGCCCGATAAAGTTCCGGCTAAAGAATCTTTTATTTCACTTAAGAATAATTGTTCTAACAATTCATCTATTCTTAATTTCGCCGCTTCCTCATTTAAGCCATATACTCCGGCATAAAATTTTAGATTTTCCAATACCGTTAGGTCTAAATATAAACTAAATCGTTGTGACATATAACCAATTTTGCTTTTAATTTCTTCAGCATCTGTTACAATATCAAGACCTAAAATTTGGCCTTGCCCCGCAGTCGGAGTTATTAGTCCACATAACATTCGTAAGGTTGTAGATTTACCAGCACCATTTGGACCTAAGAAACCACATATTTGTCCCGGTTTTATCGCTAAGTTAACTTTGTCAACAGCCACTAGATCACCAAATTGTTTCGTTAGATTCTCTACTTTTATTGAAAAATCCATTACTAGTCCCCCTAAATCTCAACATCCGCTGGCATCCCTGGTTTTAAATTATGGTTACTTGTAGTAATTTGAACCTTAACACCATATACTAAACTAGCTCGCTCATCTTTAGTTTGCACAAATTTCGGGGTATATTCAGCTTCATCAGCAATTTCCTTGATTTCTCCTTGAAAAATTTCTTGAGGAAAAGCATCCACTTTAATTTTAACCACTTGCCCTAAATAAATTTTACCAATATCATTAGTCGAAATATATATTCTAATCCATAAATCATTTAAATCAGCAACAGTTAAAACTTGAGCTCCAGTTGTTACATATTCACCATTATTATAATTTTTATCAATCACTACACCATCTAGCGGTGATTTTACTAAAGTTTCATCTTCTTTTACTTTTGCATTCAATAATTGAGCTTGATTTTGCTCAACTTGGTTTAAAGCTATCTTTATTTGTTCCTCCCTAGCACCGGCTAAGGCTAACTTATATTTTTCTTGAATAGATTTATATTGGTTTTGTGCTACGATAAAATTATTCTCATACTGCTCTAGTACGCTAATTGGTATTGCATTTTCATTATACAGTGCATGATAGCGTAATAAATCGTTGCTGGCTTTGCCCATAGTAGCTTCAGTTTCTGCTAATTGCCATTTTATCTCTGCTATTTCTTCCGGTCTCAAGCCATTTTTTAAGTCTTGTAAATTTGCTTGAGCAACTTTCACCAATGCTTCTTGAGCCTGTGTTTGTGCAATAATATCATTACGTTCTAAAACTGCAATCACTTGATTTTTATTAAGTTTATCTCCTTCTTGAACCTTTAGTTTAGCTAGCTGACCATAAGTTTTAGCATTTACATTTACTTTAGTTGTTTCAATAATACCACTAAAAGATAGGTGTTCTACTTTAGTAGAACTATATAGATATATTGCTACTATTATGACCAGTAAACTAATAATTGTTATTAGTTTTTTTAGTTTATCCATCTACTCACATCCTAAATTTTCATTTTGACAAAAATTTATTACCTTCAATATAAAAACGCCATTCAAACTCAGTCGCTTCTTCAGCATAATCAATATTAATCCGCTTAGACTTATCTATACTTTTAAACTCTTCAGTTCTTTTTTTTATATAAATTGGTGGCTTTAAAAGGGAAATACCATTTAATGCTCTGTTTATTCCAAAAGCTTGACAAAGTTTACCCGGACCATTGCAAAGCATTTTAATCTTACTTTGTTTTCTATATTCCTGCATTATTTCAATTCCTTCCATTGGTTCTAGCGCTCTTATCAAAACAGCTTGGGCTTGATTATTCTTACCAGTTACAATATTAAAACAATTATACATTCCATAAATCAAATATATATAAGCCAGTCCTGCTTCACCAAACATCACCGCATTACGAGCTGTCACACCCTTAGCTGCATGTGAAGCCTTATCATCAATCCCGCCATAAGCTTCAGTTTCTACTATTTTCCCTGATAAAATCCCTCTCTTAGTTTCATATGTTAAAATACAGCCTAATAATTCTTGAGCAACGACAACAGCTTCTTGTTCAAAAAATTTTTTATCTAAAATATGCAAGATTTCACCTCATACTTTAATACCCTGTAACTTAACTTATAGCTGTTACAGAATATCGGTTATTTATTATATGTTATTAATAATTTAGTCATTTCAGCTTCAGCCAAAGGCTTAAAGAAATAATAGCCTTGAATTTCATCGCAATTATGATTTTTTAAAAACTCTAATTGTTCTTTTGTTTCTACACCTTCGGCAATAACATTCATCCCAATACTCTTAGCTAGCACTATAATTCCTTTTGCTAAAGCTTCATCTTTGTGATCAATGCCTATCCCTCTAATAAATTGCATTGCAACTTTGAGTCGGTCCACCGGCAGGTGTTTCAAATAACTCAGGGAGGAATACTCTGTCCCAAAATCATCAATAGCGATACTAACACCAATTTGCCTAAATGCATTTAAAGTATTTATAATATAGCTTTTTTCTTTCATGGCAATCGTCTCAGTAATCTCTAATTCCAAGTATTGTGGTGCTAACTTTGTCTCCTTTAACACCGCTTCTACTAAGTTTAATAAATCATTATTATGGAATTGTCTTAACGACAAATTAACACCCATCCGAATTTTCGGTAGCCCTTGTTCTTGCCACTTTTTATTTTGTTGACATGCAGTTCTTAACACCCATTCACCAATCGGTAAAATCAAGCCAGTTTTTTCAGCAATCGGAATAAACTTAGCTGGTGATATTAACCCCATTACAGGATGTCGCCACCTTATTAACGCTTCTACGCCCATAATTTGATTATTATGACAACTAAGTTGCGGTTGGTAATAAAGCTCAAGTTCATTTTTTTCAATCGCTCGATATAAGTTAGTACTTAATTCCATCGTCTCATTCGCAACATCTTTCATTACCGGTGTGCAAAATAAGTATTGGTTTTTTCCGTTTTCTTTCGCTTTATACATAGCAATATCCGCATTTTTAATTAGCATATCAGGAGTTTGTCCATCAGCCGGATAGACAGCAACACCAACACTTGTTGTCAAAAAATAATCTTGGTTTTCCAAATGAAATGGTTCTTGGAAACAATTAACGATTTTATTGGCAATAAGTTCTACCCCTGAACAATTATCTAACTCTTCAATGATAACAATAAATTCATCACCACCATGTCTGGCAATAACATCAGATTTCCTTAAAGTTTTCAGCAATCTTTCTGCTACTTCTTGTAAAATCTGATCGCCCATCCCATGGCCTTTACTGTCATTAATCATTTTAAACCCATCAATATCTAAAAACAAAACAGCCATACACTTATTATTTCGTTCTGCCAAAGTTATCGAGTGCACTAGTAATTCATTTAATAAATTACGATTAGGCAGTCCTGTTAAAGTATCATGGTAAGCAATATATTTTATTTGTTCTTGAGTTTTTTGATGCTCTAAAACTTCATCTTGTAATTTTTCAATGGATTTTTTAAGGGCACTTTCACTTTTACTTAAAAATAGTTGTGACCGTTCCAAAGCTCCTAGCATCCCATTTATTTCATTAGAAACGTCGGTTAACTCATCATCAATATTTTGTCTTTTTAACCTTACACTTAAATCTTTGCCTTCACCAATTTT
This sequence comes from Negativicutes bacterium, assembly GCA_018052945.1. NCBI lineage: Bacteria > Bacillati > Bacillota > Negativicutes > Negativicutes bacterium. Next base: position 11,143 of record JAGPMH010000010.1, read on the forward strand.
CCTAATATCATTACTTAATTCTTGAAAGCGTAATAAAATTCCTCGGTCTAAGATAACCGTGATGATAATAGCAAAGAGAAAAAACAATCCTAACAACAGCCACAACGTTGCTTTTATCCCCGCCTCCCCAATATTATTAATATCGCGGTTTTTCTCGATGCTAAGCAATAATAAGTGTTTACCATCTATATCATCTAAAAAAGCTCGCCCGATTATTTTTTGATCACTAACCGCATCAATTTGAATTTTATCATCTTTTAAATCAAAAATTTTTTGATCATATTCAAAATCTTTTAAAAAAGTCAGCTTAATTTCTGAGCTTAATTCTTCTCCGATATCAGCAATCTTTTTTTCAGTAAAATTTGCTCCTAACACAATATAGCCATTAATCGGACCTTCACCAGCACTAGTTAAAATTGGACAAATTGATAATAATATCAAATCTTTTCCGTTTAAAGTTACAATACCAGATTTACGATATTTGACATCATTATTTTGTAATAAACTATGATCTTTTATATACTTTAGTAAAGCTTCATCGATAGGAACACTTTCTTTTTTTTGTAAATCATAACCTTCGCCATGTACCAAATTACCCTTATTGTCAATGAATAACATTATATTTATTTTTAAGTTATTTAAGGTATCTTCTGATAAATTTGCTTTAATATATTCTGGATTTTTGTCTATCATAAATTGATAGCTATTATCCCAAACAGCCCAATCCATTACGATAGTATCAAGCACTTCAATTTCCTTGAATATTTCCTTTTTTGTTCTTTCAACATTTTCTATAATATATTTATCTTCGAGTATATTAATTTTATCTTGCATTACAGTATGTAAAATAAGATAAACCATTCCAGTCGTTAAAATTAACATAACCGCCATGATTCCAATAAATCTAGTGCGGATTGATTTAAACCATTTAGATTTTTTATTCATCATAAAATCCCCGTTCATTAAAGGATATAATTACTTTATAAATTCTGGATTAAATCATGATATCCTGCAATTAATATCATTTGTTAAAAGTCTTTATATTTTACAAATGAAGGACTTTCGACCTAAATGTAGTATTTATACACTAGAAAGAGGTGATTGCTAATGAAAATGACTCCTATTGAATCAACTTATGTCAATGCGGTCGGCTATCAAGATGAAATTTTAGCAATTTATTTTACTAATGGATCACTTTATTATTATTTAGCAGTACCTGAACTAATTTTTAATAATTTATTAGAAGCAAGTTGTAAAGGATTATTTATTATGCAGAATATTAAGAACAAATTCGTAGCAAAACAGATACTATAATAAAAAAATGCTAACTCTAATTTTGAGTTAGCATTTTTTTATTATAAAGTTTTCAACTCATTAAAAGGCCAAAAGACAACCATTGCTTTTCCTTTTATTAGTTTGTACGGCACAAAGCCGACTGACTTTGAGCGACTGTCATCTGAATTATTACGATTATCACCCATTACAAAAAGGTGTCCCGCCGGAACTGTTGCTAATTCATAAGAGCCTCTAGTTTCGCGAGAAAGGTACTCTTCTTTTTGTAATTGATTATTAACAAAAACTTTACCATCTTTAATTTCAATAGTATCACCAGGAGTTGCGATAACTCTTTTGATATAATCTTTTTGCGGATCTGCCGGTGATTGGAAAATTAAAACTTCACCTTTGGCCGGCTCTTTAAAACGATAAATAAACTTATTAACGACCAGTCTTTCATCACCCATTAATGTTGGTTGCATAGAAGGTCCGGATACTTTATATAATTCCACAATGAAATATCTTATGAAAAATGCTAAAACAACTGCTATGGTAATAGCAATAACCCAATCTTTTATTTCTTCAAATATTGATTCATTACTCATAATAGTACCTCCTAAAATAAGTAATAGGGACTGCACCAGAAATACAGTCCCTACTTTTTCTACTAACGTCTTTCTTTAATACGAGCAGCTTTACCAGTAAGATTACGTAAATAGTAAAGTTTTGCACGACGTACAATACCTTTACGAACTACTTCAATTTTATCAAGTCTTGGGGAATGTACAGGGAATGTACGTTCTACGCCAACACCATAAGATACACGTCTAACTGTGAAAGTTTCACGAACTCCACCGCTTTGACGAGTGATTACTACGCCTTCAAAAGCCTGAATACGCTCACGAGAACCCTCTACTACTTTTACATGAACACGTACAGTATCTCCAGGTCTAAATTCAGGGATATCACTACGTAATTGTTCTTGTTCTAAAGCTTGAATAATATTCATTATAATTCCTCCTTATATTAGACGTTCATAGCGAATAATCGCAGAGGACCGTCCACATGCACTTAAATATTATAACACTTAAAATTAAGTATTACAACAATATTTTATTATTTTTTCCACCAAGTTTCGCCTAACAATCGGTCTAAAATAATCGCCACTGCCGAACGCACCGGTAAATGGTTATAGTCACCAGGTCCATAAATAGGTTCTAAAATATAATCAAAGTTTTCCATAACCTCATTTTTTATCCCCCATCCAGTACCAAACAAGACTAAGCAAGGTCTATTATCATTTGATATTTTATCACGTAAATTATTGTATGAAATGGTATTAGGAAAAACCCTTGCATCAGTCGTAACAACGATTGGTCGTTCACCTTCTTGGATCGTTATTTCCTCAATACAATCTTCAATCGAATCTTTTAAATTGACAATACTAAATGCTTCTTTGCGATCAACATTATAAGTACTGCCAAAACCTTCTTGCCAATATTCCAAAACTTTACCAACTAGATCTTGTTGAATAGCATGCGGATGAATAATATAGTAATTGCTAATATTATACGTCCGTGCCGTTCTGGCAATATCGTGAATATCAAAATTAGTAACGGCGGTAGTAACAATTTCATTGTTTTTATTATAAATAGGATAATGTACTAATCCTATATAGACATTGGACAAATTATTCACTCCTATGTTTAAGCGTTGCTAGATATTTTTTGTCATCAGCACTTAAAGTGGTTTTTTCCAATAAATCTGGTCGATTTAAGAAGGTCTTTTTCAGACTTTCGTTATGTCGCCATTTTTTTATTTTAGCATGATCACCTGATAGTAGTATTTCCGGCACTGACATTCCTCTAAACTCGCGTGGTCTAGTATATTGTGGATATTCTAATAATCCATTATAAAAAGAATCGCCAATAGCCGATTCTCCTGAACCTAAAACACCATTTAGCATTCGAGCTACAGCGTCAATAACAACCATTGCCGGTATCTCGCCCCCGGTTAAAACATAGTCACCAATTGAAATCGCTTCATCTACCAGATTATCGGTTATTCTAGCATCAAAGCCTTCATAATGGCCACAAAGAAAAATCAGTTCATCATATTGTGCTAATTCCTTCGCTTTTTCTTGAGTAAACGGTTGACCACTAGGACACATTAAAAGCACTCTTTTTTTTCCTGATGTTTTAAGACTCTCAACAGCTGCAAACATTGGTTCAGGTTTTAAAACCATCCCAGCTCCACCACCAAACGGATAGTCATCGACCATTTGATGCTTATCTTGTGCAAAATCCCTTGGATTAACAGTTTCAATCGTTAAAAGTTTTTTTTCTTGAGCTCTTTTCATAATGCTATGATTAAATGGTGCTGTAAACATATCAGGAAAAATCGTTATTATATTGATTTTCATTAATCTAATTCCTCTAATAACTCAACTTTCATGAAGCCATCCACAAGGTTTATTTCTTTTACTACTTTTTTTAGTGCAGGCACCAGTATTTGTTTCTTGCCCTCAACAACATAAACATCATTGCTACCAGTCTTTAAAACTTCAGTAATCTTACCTAATTTAGAACCTTTATCATCAATAACTTCTAAACCAATTATATCAAAGTTATAATATTCACCTTCAGGCAATGATGGTATATCACTGCGATTGAGCATTAATAATTTCCCGTTAAAAATTTCAATATCATTTCTGCTATTAATATTTTTAAATTTAGCTATAATAAATTTATTACTAAATTTTACAGATTCCAGTTCCATTTTTGAATCATCTTCTAGAAAAACAGTTTTTAAATTTTCAAATCGTTCCGGAAAATCAGTTAACGGCACAATTCTAACTTCACCCCGCACGCCGTGCGGGGCTGATATCTTACCTATAACAACTTTTTTCATACTAATTCCTAAACGCCAGAATTTTACCGTCTTCCAGTAAAACTTCAGAATTCATAATTTGAGGCAATTCATCCCCTACTTTTAATTCCACAATACGTTCAAATGTTCCTTGAACAATTTCCGACCCAATTTCTAAGTCTGATGTTTCTTTTAGTTTTTCTAATAAATGATTTTTCAGATCTAATCTTTTTTGTTTTTCCATCTCAACTTGTTGACGAATCGCCACTAGCCCTTGAGCATCTTGTTTAGCTTGTTCTGCCATAACACGTTTAGCATGAAAATCAATTTGTTGTAATTCTAAGTCAGTTTTTTTAAGGTTATCTTGTAATTCATTTGTTAATTGTTTTTTAAGATTTTCTGTTACTTTTGCTTTAATAGTAATTGGACATTTTATAGTTATACTTTCCATTTGAGTCCACCTTCATATTATTATTTTATAAACAAGTAGCGGCAAGACTTTCTAAATAGAAAATTTTGCCGCGTAAACACTAGACTATTTCAACAGTAACTTTTTTATTTTCAATAGTTGCTGCTGCTTTAACAACAGTTCGTAACGCTTTTGCAATACGACCTTGTTTACCAATAACCTTACCCATATCTTCTGAAGCTACACTTAGCTCATAAACTATGATGTTAGAGTCATTTTTTTCAGTTACTACTACTTGTTCAGGATTACTAACCAAGGCTTTGGCGATAACTTCAATAATTTTCTTCATCGATATTATGCCTCTTTCTTAGCTTTTTTTTGCTCATCCCATTTTTGCATGATACCAGCTTTACTAAATAAAGATTTTACAGTATCAGTAGGTTGAGCACCATTTTTCATCCAGTTGATTGCTTTTTCTTCATCAATTTTGATTACTGCAGGTTCAACAGTGGAATCATAGTGTCCTAAAATTTCAATAAAACGTCCATCACGTGGAGAACGTGAATCAGCTACAACCACACGATAGAACGGATTTTTTTTAGCACCCATACGGTTTAAACGAATTTTAACTGCCATTAATTTCACCTCCTTATATTATTATAGTTATTTCATAAATGGTAATTTAAAACCACCTAAGCCTTTACCAAACTTTTGTAAGCCCTTCATTTTTTTCATCATTTTCTTGGCTTCAACAAATTGTTTAATTAATTTATTAACATCCTGCACACGAGTTCCACTACCAGTAGCAATCCTCTTTCGTCTACTACCATTAATAATATTAACATCACGACGTTCTTTAGGCGTCATCGCATAAATAATAGCTTCAATGCGTTTGACTTCCTTCTCATCTATTTTAACATCGCCAATTTGCTTCTTCAAATTACCCATACCGGGAATCATATTTATAATCTGCTCAAAAGAACCTATTTTTTTAATTTGTTGCATCTGCGTTAAAAAATCATCTAACGTAAATTCATCTTTTAATAATTTTTGTTCTAAATCTTTAGTCTTTTCCAAATCAAAATTAGTTTGAGCTTTTTCAATCAAAGTGAGCATATCACCCATGCCCAAAATTCTTGAAGCCATTCGATCAGGATGAAATGGTTCTAACGCATCCAGTTTCTCGCCCATACCAACATATTTTATCGGGCAACCAGTTACCGCTTTAACCGATAAAGCCGCTCCACCTCTAGCATCGCCATCAAGTTTTGTTAAAATAACACCATCTAAGCCTAAATCAGCATTAAATGATTCTGCAACATTAACCGCATCTTGTCCTGTCATCGCATCAACAACCAACAATATTTCATGTGGTTTAGCAGTAGCTTTAACATCTTTTAGCTCTTGCATTAACTCTTCATTAATATGAAGACGACCGGCAGTATCAATTATAACAATATCATTAGCATATAAGCTAGCATGTTCCAACGCTTTTTCTGCAATTGTTATCGGATTATTACCCTCCGGTAAAGAAAACACCGGTATCTCTAACTGTTCGCCTAAAACCTGCAATTGCTTTATCGCCGCTGGACGATAAATATCAGCTGCAACCAACAACGGACGCTTAGATTGCTTTTTAAAATTCATTGCTAGTTTACCGGCAGTGGTAGTTTTCCCGGCACCCTGTAAACCGACAAGCATAATAACTGTTGGCGGTCTTGATGAAATGGCAATACGACTTTGAGTGCCACCCATTAAATCCGTTAACTCATCATTTACTATTTTTATGATAAATTGCGCTGGCGTTAAACTCTCTAAAACCTCTTTACCAATAGCTTTTTCTTTAACTTTAGCAATAAAATCTTTTACTACTTTAAAGTTAACATCAGCTTCTAACAACGCCATTCTTACTTCGCGCATAGCTTCATTGATATCTGTTTCAGTCAATTTACCTTGACCACGCAATTTTTTAAATGTTTCTTGCAGCTTATCAGCTAAGCCCTCAAAGATCATTTTATTCCTCCTTGTCATCACTTATTAAGCTTGACAACTTATGTATAACAATTTCCAGTTGATATTTTTTTTTGATATCATCCGGCAAATTTTTCATTATAGAAAAGATATCTTGGATACATTCCTGTTCTGTTTGATATCTTCTAACTAACCCTAATTTTCCTTCATAATCAACCAACATTTGTCTGGTACGATTTATAATGTCATATATCGCTTGACGTGAAACGCCAAATTCATCGGCAATTTCCGATAAAGAAAAATCATTAAGAAAATGCATCTCAATACACTTTCGTTGCTTATCAGTTAACAACGCACCATAAAAATCATAAAGTAAACTAACTTGTAAAAAAGATTCTAACAAATTTCTCACCAACTCACCTTATGCTTATAGCGACAAGTATTTTTCCTTTACCTTGTTTAGTATATAGATTGCCGATTAGTTTGTCAAGCTTTTTACTTGTCACCAAATAATGCTTTTGAAAACTCTTCGGGGTCAAACGGTCTTAAATCATTAACACCCTCACCGATCCCAATCCACTTCACCGGTATCTCTAGTTCAGATTTTATTGCTACAACAACTCCACCTTTAGCCGTACCGTCAAGTTTAGTCAAAACTACCCCGGTTAGCGGTGTTGCTTGCGAAAAAAGCTTTGCTTGATTAATAGCATTTTGTCCGGTAGTAGCATCTAACACTAACAATGTTTCATGTGGCGCTCCAGTAATTTCACGCTCTACAATACGATTAATTTTCTTTAGTTCTTCCATTAAATTAAATTTAGTATGAAGTCTACCAGCAGTATCAATTATTAAAACATCAGCCTCTTTAGACTTTGCTGATTTTAAAGCATCATACACAACGGCTGCTGGATCTGACCCTTCAGTATGTTTAATAACATCAACGCCAATTCTCCCACCCCAAATTTCTAACTGGTCAATTGCCGCCGCCCTAAAGGTGTCGCCGGCTGCTAAAACAACTTTTAAACCTTGTTCTTTATAATAGTTCCCAAGTTTTCCAATGGTAGTAGTTTTACCGACACCATTTACACCCACAACTATAATTACCGTTGGACCTTGCTTCGCATAATTAATTTTATAGTCACCATTGCTTAATAATTCTTTCAACTTAGCTTCAAGAAATGGTCTTAAATCTGCTGGTTCATTAATTTGCTTAGCTTTAATCCCATCTCTAACATCCTGCATTAAAATTGAGGTTGTTTTTATTCCAACATCAGCCATGATCAAAACTTCTTCTAATTCATCTAAAAAATCATCATCAATCGTTGCATAACCTATAACCAGTTTTTCTATTTTCTCTGTTAGTGTTTTTCTTGTCTTTTCTAGTCCTGATTTTAGTTTGTCAAAAAAGCCCATAAGGCACCTCCGCTTATTTAAAAGTCATCAATTTTTACTGATATAACCTTTGATACTCCCGAATCCTCAACTGTCACCCCATGCATAACATCAGCAGCTTGCATCGTTCCTTTGCGATGTGTTACAACGATAAATTGAGTATTGCGCGCATATTCTTGTAAGAAATTTGAAAACCTATCCAAATTAGCTTCATCTAATGGCGCATCTATCTCATCAACAACACTAAAAGGGGCTGGTTTGTATTTAAGAAAGGAAAATAGTAAGGCAATTACCGTTAATGCTCTTTCTCCACCTGACAATAAAACTAAGTTTTGCATTTTTTTATCGGGGGGCTGAACAATTATTTCAATACCTGTTTCCAATAAATTTTCTTTATCAGTTAACTTAATTTTAGCTTCGCCGCCGCCAAATAAACGCTTAAAGGTCTCGGCAAAATAAATATTAACCTTTTCAACCGCCTCCGCAAACTGCTTTGCCATATTAGCATCAATTTCAGCAATGACACTACTTAAATAGTCTTTAGCTTTGATTAAGTCATTAGATTGTTCTTGCAAAAAAACATAGCGTTCTTTAGCAGTTTTAAATTCCTCAATAGCATTATGATTGATTAAACCTAATTCTGCAATGTTTTTCTCCAACTGACGAAGCTTATACTTTACTTCAGATGTTGGTATTGCTAAAACACAAGCATCTACCTCAGTCAGCTTAAGTTGATGAATTTCCGTCAATTCTTCAGCACAACGATTCAACTCATATTCATATTTGGTCTTAAGCAATTCTAACTCATGTAAGTTATTTTGGCTTTCATTTAATTTTTTCCGTAATAATTTAATGTTTTTTTCAAACTGTTGTTGCTTATTAAGCAACTCCAACTTTGTTGCTTGTAGTAATGATTTCTTTTGCTCTAAATCAACTTTTTGAGTAATAGCACTATCGCCTTCTTGTTGACATAAATTTATCTGACCTTCTAATGTAAAATTGTGTTCTTCCAGTTGCTTGATAATATCACAATTTTGTTTAGATTTCGTTACTAATTCAAGCATACTATTTTGATATATCTCTTTTAATTCGTTATGACGGTTAAGTTTTGCTTCAAGCGCTTGTCTGAAAAGCTTGTTTTCATTGTATAAAATATTCAACTTTGCTAACTCTTGCTTTTGTTTTAACAAAAGCTCATTAACAGTTTTTGCTTTTTCTTCAACATCTTGATCATTATTTTCCAATATGTCAATTTCAGCTTTTAACTGGGTCAAGTTATCTTGAAGTTTTTTTATCGCTTGCTCATTAGGTAAATTACTTTCAGTGACAGCAACTATTTCCTGCTTGAGCCTTAACAATGCTTGAGCCTTATTATCAAGATAAACTTTTCTTTCGGCTAGTTCTACTGTTTTTGTCTTAGCTTGCTCTTGGACTAAAGTGGAATTTTCTTCAACTTTTGCAATATTTTTTTGCACCAATTGCTCAGCTTTAGTTTGCTGTAAAATTAATTGTTGCAATTGTTGAATCTCATCCTCTAACTTTGAAATTTCTGCTTCTCTATTTAAGAATGAGTTTTCTTGATTATACTTACCACCACCGCTTAAAGCTCCACCCGGCGTTAAAATTTCTCCATTTAAAGTGACAATTCTAATATTGTAATTCATCTTTCGTGCAAGTTTCATCGCACTATCAATATTATCAGCAATAATAGTTCGTCCTAACAAAAACCGTATTATATTTTTATATTGCTCATCACAACTTACGACTTTATCAGCAAAATCTATTATCCCAGTTTCTTGTAATATTTTTTCATCTTGCTTAATATTTTGTTTAATGTTCGGTATTGGCAAAAATGTAACGCGCCCTAACTTTTCTTCTCTTAAATAATTGATTGCACTTTTAGCAGTGTTTTCCTCTAAAGTTATTACATTTTGCAAAGAGCTCCCCAAAGCTATTTCAATAGCAGTAATGTATTCTTTCTTTACTTCAATAACTTCAGCAACAACACCACAAATGCCGTGAGACCAACTTTGATTAGCCTTCAATACCTCTTTTACACCTTTTCCAAAACCTTCATATGAATGTTGCATATGACTTAATACATTAAGTTTACTATTGTGAGAACTCAACAAATTATTATTTTTACTAAGATTGTTCTTAAGTAAATTATTCTCAGTACTATATTTTTGATGCAAAGTTTCCATTTCTTTAAGTTTTTCTGTTAAGGTATTGAGTTCCTTTTGCAAAAGTTCAAAATTAGTCTTATCCTGCTCTATCTCATTAACAAGAATTTCTTTTTGGGAAAGTTGCATTTTTAAATTTGCTTGTTCTTTTTCATTACTTTCAATTTTATTTTTTAAATCGGCTTCCAACAGCGATAATGAATTTTTAGAATTCAAAAGATTATAAGTATGTTTTTGGATTTTTTCATTAATATTTAAAAGTTCAATTTCAGTACTACTAATATTTTCTTGCAACATTACTATTTCGCCTTCTTGATGTTCCAATAAATAATTAGTTTTATCAAAATCAGCTAAGTCTTCACTGTGATATGTTATAATTTCGTCGATTTTTTCTTGTAAATCAATTTCTTTCTGCTTACATTCAACATTTTCCTGCGCTATTCTTTCAATATTGCTACAATTCTGATTAATTCTCTCTTGAAATAATGCCTGCTGGTTCTTAGCCGTATCAATTTTAGCACTAACAGTTTGCAATTCCTGTAACAAACTCTGGACATTAGTTTCAAGTTCAAAAAGTTCTATAGTAAGACGCTCTTGCGCAACTTCTTGCAAATTTATATTAGTTTCAATATCAATATTAGTACTTTTACCCTCACTAATTTTTTGTTCAGCTTCTACTAAAATTTTTTGATATTTCAAATATGAATCTGCTAATAGCGCGACCTGATACTTTTTATAATCAGTTTGAATTTCATTGTATTGTTGAGTTTTTTGAGCGTTGAGCTCTAAATTTTCTAGCTGACTTTCAATTTCAGCGATAATATCATAAACTCTCGTTAAGTTTTGTTGAGTTTCTTCAAGTTTTTTTAGTGATTCCTTTTTGCGATTACGAAATTTAGTTATTCCGGCAACCTCTTCAAAAATCAAACGACGTTCTTCCGGTTTACTATTTAGAATTTGGTCAACTTTATTTTGGCTGATAACACTCATTGCATCACGGCCAAGTCCACTATCAGCAAATAATTCATGAATATCTTTCAAGCGACAAGCTGCTTTATTGATATAATATTCACTATCACCCGAGCGAAATAGTCTACGCGTTACTTTTACTTCGTTAAAATCAATTGGTAATTTCCTATTAGTATTATCAAACAACAATGATACCTCAGCGACGCCTAGAGCTTTACGCCCTACTCCACCGGCAAAAATAATATCCTCCGCTTTGGCACCTCTTAAATTTCTGATGTTTTGTTCACCTAACACCCATTTGATCGCATCAGTAATATTACTTTTACCGCTACCATTAGGACCGACTATTGCCGTCACACCTTTACCAAATTCAATTTCCAACTTATCCGCGAACGATTTAAAGCCATATGCCTCTAATTTGACTAATTGCAAAGAAATCACCTTTCCAATTTTAAAAATCTATCATTACTTAAAAAGACCACCATCCGGTAGCCTTTAATCTTTTAATTTAAGCTTTTGCCAACAGCAAAATTAGCAATATTTCTAATAATCTCTTGTGGATCATATTGTGGAGCACTGATAAATTCTAAATCAAAATTAACACTCTTAATTTTGATTTTATCAATAATATGATGATTTGTTGTCAAAAACATATCTTCCGCAAAAGTATGGTTTATGTTTTCACTACTTCCATCTTTATGCTCTGCTTCTTTTATATATTTATTAAAAATTGCTTCTAATGACTCCAAACAATTACCGGCAGCATCATAAATAAATAAATGTTTTGGATCGCTGCTCGTTTTTATATTTTCATTTTCTAAACCATTTTCTTTTTTGACTGCAGTAACCCACTCTTTATCTATATCGATTTTAACATTGCTAATGTGTGGTTTTGCAATAATTTCTTCTGCAAAATCCACTTCATAAAGAAAAATACCGGCATCCTTAGCGACATTTTGAATAATTTTATTATATACCGGTTTAGTAAAAGTTACTCCGGTAACAAAGCCTGAAACATCATTAGTGAGATTTACAAAATTAAACAGTTCATTTTGCGGTAATTGCTTATTAATATTTTTGAAATCAATAATTATTTTATACTTATTGCTGTTATAGAAAAATTCCCACAGCAAATCAACATCATATTCTCCAGTGCGTCCCTCTACTGTCGCATTTTTTTCAATATTAACAGTTTCAATTACTGTTTTTTCTTCTTGTGCCATGATTATTATTTCGTCAATCAACTTCTGATAATTCATCTATATACCCCTTTATATTATCAAATTTTTCTTTTCTTGAGCAACTTGTAGCATATGTTTAGCATTGTCAAGGGCAATTTTACTGACCTCATCACCTGAAGCCATTCTAGCCAACTCTGCTAGTCTTTCCTTATAATTTAATGAGCTAACTTCAGTTACCGTCTTATCTTCTTTGACATTTTTACTAATATATATATGCAAATCAGCCATACAAGCAATTTGCGGTAAATGAGTAATACATAATACTTGTTTATGCTTTGCAACAATAGCAATTTTATCCGCTACCATTTGTGCAGTTTTCCCACCGATGCCAGTATCAATTTCATCAAAAATCATTACACCGTTAGAATCAATTTGTGCATCAATCGTTTTTAAAGCTAACGCAATTCTCGAAAGTTCGCCCCCAGAAGCAACTTTACTTAACGGCTTTAATTCTTCACCTTTGTTAGCCGAAAATAAAATTTCGACTTTGTCAACTCCAGTATTGTTAAATTTATCAGTAGAAATCACATTCATTCTAACTAACGAATTAGGCATTCCTAATTCAGTTAAATGTTGCTGAATTTCCTGAGCTAAGGCTTCTGCCGTAACTTTACGTAACTTTGTTAAAATTACACTTGATTTTAACAAATCTTTTTCAAGTGCAGCCAACTCTTTATTTAAACTTTCAATATCTTGATCGTAATTTTCAATATTAGTTATTTCAGTTTTCGCATCATTATAATAATTTAAAATATCAGTGATTGTAACACCATATTTTTTTCGCAATTTATAAATTAAATCCATCCTGGTTTGTAATTGATTTAATTTATCAGGATTAAATTCTAACTGATAACAATAATCTCGTAGTTCTAAACTACATTCTTGCAATTGAATTGAAACATCATTAATCAATTCTAAGTATTGTTTAAACTTTTCTTCAAAACTCACAATATATTCTAAATTCTTTTTAACTTCTGCTAAATAGGCATTAATTCCTCTTTTGCCACTGTCACCTTTTTCTAATAAATCATGCGACCGCTGTAGAGCCTCGGATATTTTTTCACTATTTGATAAAAGTTTAATTTCGGCCTCATGCTCTTCTTCTTCACCTGGCTTTAATTTTGCTTGATAAATTTCATCAACTTGCCATTTTAGCATATCAATTCTTTGAGCATATTCACTAGCCTTTTCTTTATAATCTAACAGTTTTTTGGTTGTTTGCTGATATTTACTATAATATTCTTTATATATTTTTAACCTATCTTTAATTTCTTCATTATGTGCATCCACTAAATTAAGATATGTATCTTTTTTTAGTAAAGCCTGATTTTCATGTTGTCCATGAATATCAATAAGTTTGTGCCCTAAAAGTTTCAAATTGCTTAGAGTAATCTGACAACCATTAATTGTTATAACATTTTTATTTTGCACAGTATATCTTCGACTAACAATAATTTCATCTTCTTCATAAACAATATCCATTGTTTCCAACAAATCTTTGATATCGCTATTTTCAGCGCAATCAAAGACTGCCTCAACCTTCATCCATTCTGCACTTTGACGAATGTTATCAGCTGAAGCTTTAGCCCCTAAAATAATACTGAGCGCATCAATTAAAATAGACTTACCCGCACCGGTTTCTCCGGTTAAAATATTTAAACCACTACTAAATTCAATATTAATAAATTCAATTAACGCAAAATTCCAAACTGTTAAAGTTTTCAGCATAAGAAAATACCTCTATTACATACTTAAATTTTTAAGTCTTTGCACAATATCTTCGACCGCCTGGATAGGCTTGATAACTGCTAAAATATTATCATCACCAGCTACTGTTCCTATTATTTCAGGCCATTTTGCATAATCCAAAGTTGAAGCAACTGCATTAGCTGCTCCTGGCAAAGTTTTGATTACAATGATATTTTCACTGTAGTCAATAGAAGTAACCGAATCTTGAAACATTCTTACCATTCTCGATTGAGAGAAAACAACATTTTTTTCTAAAGGAAAAGCATACCGATATCTACCATCACCGGTTGGTAATTTTATCAGCATTAATTCTTTAATATCTCTAGAGACTGTTGCCTGAGTGACATCAATAGATTTTTTCCGCAATTCTTCAGCTAACTCTTCCTGCGTCTCAATAACTTTATTTTCAATAATATCTTTTATTCTGGTATGTCTGATTGATTTCATATCTCGTCAACCCCTAACCTTTTCTATAATGTAAAATACCGGAGCTTTATCGGAATGATTTATCATTTTAAAACTAGCCACTGTAAAATATTTTGAGGACAAAGTTTGTAATTGATCTTGGAGAATAAGATTTTCTGCAAAGCCCTCATTATGACCGGGATATGATGTTATAGCAACTATTCCGCCAACATTAAGTTTTATTAATAATTTTTCCAATAACAATATTGTCGTTGGTGCGGTTGTAGTAATGTTTTTATCACCATTCGGTAAATAACCCAAATTTAATATTACAACATCCAGCTTATTTTTAATATAATCCGAAAAATTAATATGATTATCACAAAACCAGCTAACCTTGTGCTCAACACCTTGCTCTTTTAAAAGTTTTTTACTATTAGCAATCGCTTCAGGTTGAATATCAAAAGCATAAATTTCAGCTTGTGAAAGTGAGTTCTTACTCAAAAACAATGTGTCAAAACCGTTACCACAAGTTGCATCAAGCATTATCTGTGCCTGTTTAACCTTATCTAGCAATAAAGTATGTGCTACATTAATCATATTAAAACTTTGCATCTTATTCGCTCCGCAACAATTTCTTTTTGATAGTTTTATAATAATTTTTATCAGTAAATCTAATAAAATCAGCTGTCAATAGCGATTTTTTAATTGTTATTAAATCGCCCGGTAACAACGGATAAACAATCTGTCCGTCGACGGTTAAACCAATATCATTATGTCTGGCACTGACCTTTAATTTAATTTCTTCATTTTCATCAATTATTAGTGGTCTAGCATTAACCGAATGTGGGCAAATTGGTGTTATTAACATAACCTTCAGACTCGGATTAATGATTGGTCCGCCAGCTGATAAAGAGTATGCTGTCGAAC
Organism: Negativicutes bacterium; assembly: GCA_018052945.1. Lineage (NCBI taxonomy): Bacteria > Bacillati > Bacillota > Negativicutes > Negativicutes bacterium. Next base: position 26,535 of record JAGPMH010000010.1, read on the forward strand.
CGGTCGATGTTGCAAAAATAATACCATCAGCCTGATATTCTGCCGTTAAAATATCATCAATTAATAATTTTAGTTTTATCATTCTCGATAACCCACTTTTAGTTACCACTATATCGTTAATTGCCTCTGCTGAAAATATTTTTTCACCATTGCGATACACAACGCCTTCTAGCATCAATCTTTTTTCAATAAAATAGTTATTGTTTATTATTTTTGTTAACTTATCAATTATTTCATCAGTTTCGATTTCTGCTAAAAACCCTACTCTACCTAAATTTATGCCACACAGTGGAACACCTTTACTGGCAAACTTTCGACCGGTACTAAGTAAAGTCCCATCGCCACCTAAAGTTAAAGCTATGTCAATGTTGCTATACAAGAAATTATTATCAACAATAAATTTATTAAATTTACCAATCACTCTGACCTTTTCCGGCAAAAAAACTTCTACATTTTGAGTTTGTAAAAAATTTATCATTTTCTCTAAAATATTTTCAATTTCTTTTTTTGCCATATTGGGAAATATGCCAATTCTCAACAACATTCACCCCTTTACTACTATAATTGTTCGTGCGATTTTGTTACTATACTTTGAATCAACTCAGCATCAATCTCAACTGAGACTACTTCTTCATTTCGAAGATATAGTAAGTATTCAATATTACCTTCCGGTCCTTTTACCGGTGAATAAGTTAGTGCTACTGGATTTAATTCATGTTCCACACAAAAATTCACAATATCAGTTATAACCTTAAGATGAATGTTAGAATCACGAACAACACCCTTTTTACCAACATTCTCTTTCCCAGCTTCAAATTGCGGTTTAATCAGCGCTACTATTTCTGCCTTTGGTGCCATTAAGACTTTTAATGGTAACAATACTTTTGTTAAAGAAATAAAAGCTACATCAATACTGGCAAACTCAATAAATTCACCAATATCCTCAAATTTCACATTTCTAATATTAGTTCTTTCCATATTTATTACTTTATCACTAGTCCGCAACGACCAAGCAAGCTGTCCATAGCCTACATCTATCGCATAAACTTTTTTTGCTCCATTTTGCAATGAACAATCAGTAAATCCACCGGTTGATGCACCAATATCAGCAACAACCTTATCCTTCAATTCGATCTGAAATTCTTTAATCGCTTTTGCTAACTTTAGACCGCCTCTACTAACATAACCAATATTATCACCAGTAACAACAATATTAGCTGTTGTTGGAACCAATGTACCGGCCTTATCAATTTTTTTATTGTCCACAAATACTAAGCCAGCCATAATGGAACTTTTAGCTCGTTCCCTGCTAGAAACAAGATTTTTTTCTACTAACAAGACGTCTAAGCGCTCTTTTTTCATATATTCACCTTAATCTTTTAAAAACTCTATAGCCTTCTCTACTATTTTTTCTACTGACAAATTATAATTATCAAGCAGTTCTTGGCGTTTACCTTGCTCAATAAATTTATCCGGTAGCCCTAACCTTAAAACTCTAACATCAAACATATTATTATCATTTATATATTCTAAAATAGCTGAGCCAAAGCCCCCTGCTAAAATATTATCTTCTACTGTTATTAATTTTTTTGTTTGTTTACTGATATCATTAATTATTTTTTCATCTAACGGTTTAACAAATCGAGCATTAATAACCGAAGCATTAATTCCTCTGGCAGCTAAAAGTTGACTAGCCTTGATACAATTATCTACCATCGCTCCAATGGCAAAAAAAGCTACATCAATGCCTTTACTTAAGATTTCGCTACTACCGATTTCAATAAACTTAGGTTTATCCGGTACTTCCACCCCAATTCCACAGCCTCTTGGATAACGAATAACAACTGGGGACTGATATTTTAATGCCGAATATAACATATCATTTAATTCACTTTCATCTTTTGGCGCCATAATTGTTACATTAGGCATATGCCTAATAAAGCTGAAATCAAAAACACCATGATGAGTAGGACCATCTTCACCAACTATCCCTGCTCTATCAAGCATTAAAACAACCGGTAAGTTTTGCAAGCAGACATCATGAATAATTTGATCATAGGCTCTTTGTGCAAAAGTTGAATATAAGGCCAAGACCGGCTTTTTCTTTTGACTAGCCAAGCCTGCAGCAACTGTTACTGCATGTTGTTCGGCAATTCCAACATCAAAAAATCGTGTTGGAAAAATTTCACCAAATTTTTTCAGGCCGGTTCCCTCAGGCATTGCTGCGGTAATTGCAACAATATCTTCATCTTCCATCGCTAAATTAACTAAAGCTTTGCTAAAGACCGCAGTATAAGTTGGCTTTGAATTAGTTTTGATAATTTCTCCTGATTCAATACAAAACGGTCCCACACCATGAAATTTATTAGATTTGTTTTCTGCCGGAACATACCCTTTTCCCTTTTGGGTTAAAACATGGATTAATACCGGTCCATTAATTGCTTTAGCTTTCTCTAAAACTTCACTTAATAATTCTATATTATGTCCATCAATTGGTCCTAAATAAGTAAAACCAAGATCTTCAAATAATTCTCCCGGAATTAATAAATAGCGCAAACTATCTTTTACTCTTTCCACTGCATTAGCAACACTATCACCAATTGAAGGTATTTTTCTCAATAAAAATTCTAAATCATGTTTAACTTTATTATAAGTTGGTGCAGTACGCATTTGTGATAAGTATTCCGATAAGGCCCCTACATTTTTATCAATTGACATCTCATTATCATTTAAAATGACAATCATATTTGTCCCTAAGTGTCCAGCGTTATTCAATGCCTCAAAAGCTTGTCCACCTGTTAAAGAGCCATCGCCAATCACTGCAATCACTTCATTATTCTGTCCCGAAATATCTCTAGCTAGCGCCATTCCTAACGCAGCTGAAATGGATGTGCTAGAATGTCCGGTTCCAAAGCTATCGTATTCACTTTCACTGATTTTTGGAAAACCACTGAGACCATTTTTTTGTCTTAAAGTGTTAAATTTTTTTCTTCTACCGGTTATTATTTTGTGACAATAAGCTTGATGCCCAACATCCCAAATAATTTTATCTTCAGGCATATTAAAAACTTTATGTAACGCTAATGTTAATTCAACTACTCCTAAACTAGGTGCTAAGTGACCACCAGTTTTGGCAACAGTTTTAATAATTGTTTGTCTTATTTCTTCCGCCAAAACAATTAACTGCTCTTTTGATAGAGCCTTTAATTTGCTTGGCAAATCAATAGTATCAAGTATGCTCAAAATAAGTCACTTCCCTAAAAAATCTAAAAGCTATCATTACATTATATCATGCTAATAATTATTTTTCATTATTTAACAAAAAAACATCCTACAACAAAGCCCAACACTGCTCCGGCAATTACTTCTAGTTGAGTATGCCCTAATAATTCTTTTAAACTTATGTCATCGATAGTGTGTTCTACCCTTAATTGTCTAACAATCCGATTTATTGCTTTAGCATGCTTACCGGCTGCTTGTCTTACCCCAGTCGCATCATACATAACAACTAATGTAAACACAACAACAATTGCAAAAAGTTCTGAATTAACTCCTGCCTTTTTTCCAACTGCCGTTGCCAAGCCTACAACTAAAGCTGTATGAGAACTCGGCATTCCGCCAGAGCCCACTAACCGTTCAATATTAAACTCTTTGTACTTGTAACAATCGTACACGGTTTTTAAAAATTGCGCTATCGCCCACGCTAAAATAGCCGCCATAAAAACCTCATTATTAATCAGATCTGTTAAAAAGTCCATACTGCACCTCTATTTATCTCTCACTAATAATTTTTCCGCAAAGTTTTTTAACAATTTGGCATTATCTCCAAAATCAGCTAAACATTCAATCGCATTGTTAACTGCTACTTGTGCCATCTTCTTTGCTTCTTCGACCGAGTATAAGGTAACAAACGTAGCTTTATTATTTTTTTCATCACTGCCTACCGGTTTACCAATTTTTTCTTGTTCGCCGACTGCATCTAAAATATCGTCTGTTATCTGAAAAGCCAGACCATAGAATTTCGAAAATTGTACTAACATTTCAAGTTGTTTAGGATTTGCTCCGGCAATCATTCCACCAGCTTTTATAGCCGCTGTAAATAAGGCTCCGGTTTTGGCATTATGCATCAACTGTAATTTTTCCAAAGGAATGTTTTGTCCTTCAGATTGCATGTCCAAAACTTGACCACCAACCATCCCACTCGGCCCTGCTGCTTTTGCAATTTCTGCAACAACAGCTACCAAAGTTTGAGGTTGAACATCTTTTTGTGCCAACATTACTTCAAAGGAAAGCGTCAATAAAGCATCACCAGCCAAAATTGCAATTGCTTCATCATAAACTTTATGATTGGTAAGCTTCCCACGACGATAATCATCATTGTCCATTGCCGGCAAATCATCATGGATTAAAGAATAAGTATGAATCATTTCCATTCCACAAGCAATATTTAAGTAATTTTCCCCTTGTTTACCTAAAGCCTCTACTGCAGCCATCAATAATAGCGGTCTTAATCTCTTACCGCCGGCAAAAATACTATACCGCATTGACTCATATATTATCGGCGCTAATTCACTCTCTACCGGAATGAATTTATCTAAAGCCGCATCAATTACTGCAATTTTTTCATTATAACTAGTATTCATTGTTATTCCTCACTAAAATTTAATTTATTTTGCACCAATCCAGTTTTATCTTCTTTTAAGATTATATCAATTTCCTGCTCTGCTATTTCTAATTTTTCAATGCAGTTTTTTGCTAACATCATACCTTCACCGTATTTTTTCACCATATCTTCTAATGAAACATTGCCTTGTTCTAATTCTTTAATTATTAGCTCCAATTGCTCCATATTATTTTCAAAAGTATTCTTTTTCTTACCCATTTATTTTTCCACCTACTATTTTTTTATTATTTTTCCCAAAACACAACCATCTTTAAAAGTAATTTTTATCATTTGATTATCTAAAATTCGTTCTTTACTCTTTATAATTTCACCTGTTTTTTCATCATTAATGATTGAATATCCGCGTTGTAAAATATTTAAAGGATTTAAAATACTCAACTTTTCCAAATCATTAGTAATATTATTTTTATAATCAGTAATAATTTTATCTTTAATTGTTGTTATTTTTTCTAATTGTCGATCAAGTAATAATCTTTTTTCTTCGATACTTTTTAGCGGATATTTAAAATAATTATTTTCAAGCAATAAATTTAATTTATTTTTTTTATCTTTGATATTTTTTTCTGCTATCATTTGTAAGTTTTTTTCTAAACTATTAATATAGCGCGACAATTCTTTGACATCAGGGACAGCAATTTCAGCAGCATTAGAAGGTGTAGCTGCTCGAACATCTGCAACAAAATCTGTTAAGGTAAAATCAGTTTCATGACCAACCGCCGAAATAGTAGGGATTTTAGATTTAAAAATTGCTCTTACCAGTTTTTCGTCATTAAAGGCCGCTAAATCTTCAATTGAACCGCCACCCCTTGCCACAATAATTAAGTCGACCGGAAATTTTGTATTAAAGATTTCTAACGCTTTAATAATTTGCTGTGGTGCTTCATTTCCTTGAACTTGAACGGGGTATAAACAAATTGCAGTAGATTGACATCTTGCTTTTAATACTTTCATAATATCCTTTATTACTGCACCCGTAGCCGAAGTAATAACGCCAATTTTCTGTGGTAAAAACGGTAATTTTTTCTTATATTTCAGGTCAAAAAGCCCTTCTTTAGTGAATTGTTCTTTTAATCTATTATAGGCTAACGCTATTTCACCAATGCCTTCAGCAAATAAACTTTCAATATAAAGCTGATACTGTCCGTCTCTTTCAAAAACAGTAACATAACCACTAGCTACAACTTCCATCCCATTTTGTGGAATGAATTTTAAAAATTGAGCATTACCTTTAAACATTACAGCCTTAATACTAGCACTATTGTCTTTTAAGGTTAAATAACAATGACCAGAAAAATGTTTTTTAAAATTTGAAACTTCACCTTTTATTAGTACTCTTTGTAGTATTTCATTATTATCAAAACAACTTTTTATATATTTTGTTATTTCAGTTACACTTTGAATGCTCAAAATGCTCCTCCTTATTATGTTTTATCTTATAATAACATATAAAAAAAAACTAGAGCAAACGTCTAGTTTCTATTAGATCATTTATCCTTTTTTATCAAAGCCCCTAAAATTCCATTGACAAAGCGACTTGATTCATCAGAGCCAAAAATCTTTGCTATCTCAATAGCTTCATTTATGATAATTTTGGGAGCAGTATCTTCTGAATTAAATTTCAATTCATATACTGCCATTCTTACAATATTACGATCAACAGCAGCCATACGCTCTATTTTCCAATCATTAGAAACCGTTTTAATAGTTGCATCAATCGCCTCAAGATTAGCAATTGTTCCCTTTATAATTTCCCTAGTAAATAAAATTGATTGTTGATTCAATCCTTTAGTTTCTTTTATTAACATCTCAATTAAATTTTCATCATCATTTTTTGTAAAATCAAATTGAAATAATGCTTGCAACGCAATCTCTCGAGCTTTTCTCCGACTCATACATGTTCCTCTTTTCTCATTACACTTTCATAAGATAAACCTTTAAGGAATAACCTTAAAGGTTTATCTTTTTAACGCCAAAAATTATTAGGTAATATTTTTTGTAGTATTTCCATAAAGTCTTCACTTTTATCAAATTTACGTCCTAAGATATAACCGATAAAACCACAAATAGCAATAAATAAAGTGTTAAAAAAGCCAAATAAAATTATCATTATCGCCATTAAAACACCAAAGAAAGCCCCTGTTATTTTACCGCAATGCTGTTGCCAAACCTCTTTGAAATATTCCCAATTCATAACTTTCTCCTCTTTTCAGACTAAACGACCCGACTTTTTTGTATCGTCACATTAGAAATATTAACTACAAAAACGTCAATATCAACATCACTAATTCCCACAATATCTTTTAATGAAGTTCTGATTTTAGTCTGGATTTTATCAGAAATATCAACAACATTACACTCAGGACTAACAACCAATTTAACACTAATTTTCAGTGTATCAGACTCATTTTTCTTTAGTTTAACATTTTTAATTTTTACTTTCACTTCTTTGATGCCACTAATATGTTTTATTAACTTCTCCAACATATTTTTAAGTCCATCTAATGCAATATTAACTTTTCCAAACTCCGAAAATAATATTAATGCATCTTTAGACTGCTCTGATGTTGAAGAAAAAAAACTAAAAAATAGTCCAAAAGAAATAATCAAAGTTAACACTGCTGAAATTAGCAGTTCCCAGCCATTAAGTAAATATAAAAAGTTTGACCATAACAAGTCAATGGGTAAAACTCCAGTATAAACAAATAAAATGCTACCTGCCTCAACCATAATAAATAGTGTAAACACCATTAAAATGATTTTTTTAATGATTGTCATCTAAAAAACTCACATCCTAACGAACTCTTACATCTTCAACTTCTTCACTTACAAAGCCAACACCTTGGACATGAACATTTACTTCTACCACTTCTAAGCCAGTCATATTTTCAATTGCCGATTTAACCTTTTCTTGAACTGTTAAAGCAATATCAGGAATCCTAACGCCATACTCTACAATTATATATAAGTCTACTGCCGCTTCTTTTTCTCCAACTTCCACTTTAACACCTTTAGAAAAATTCTTTTTGCCAAGCATTTCAGCAATTCCGCCAACTAATCCGCCACTCATACCTGCAATACCATTAACTTCAGTTGCTGCTAAACCTGCAATAGTACCCACAACTTCATCAGCAATACGAACTGTACCAATACCAAATTTTTCTACTTTTTTATTATCCATGATAACAACCTCCAGAATTAATATAGTCTTGCAAATACCTCTTGTTTGAATTAATTATAGCAAATTCAATTATACATTACAAATAAATAATTTCTAATTACTTACAATAGCTGCATACAATGTAAAACACCCTTTTTTCAAGGGTGTTTTACATTAAAAAATATTATTTTAAACGCTGTAACGCTCTTTGTGCAATATCTTTGCGATAATGTCTGCCTTCAAAATTAATTTTTTCAACTCCAGCATAAGCTTTTTGAACCGCCGCTTTAATATCAGTATCATAAGCTGTAACCCCAAGGACTCTTCCGCCATTAGTAGTAAAGCCTTCTGGGGTTTTTGCTGTACCAGCATGAAACACTAACGTCCCAGCAGCTTCCGCTGCGTCAATCCCTGTAATTAAATCACCTTTTTTGTATTCACCAGGATACCCACCAGCTGACATTACTACACAAACAGCAGCACCATTTTTCCATAAAATGTTGCAATCTGCCAACTTGCCATCAATACAAGCTAACATAATCTCCACTAAATCGCTATCTAGTAATGGTAAAACAACTTGCGTTTCCGGATCACCAAAGCGAGCATTAAATTCGATTACTTTAGGCCCCTCGGCAGTAATAATTAAGCCAGCATATAAGCACCCGCAGTACTTACGGCTTTCGGCCTTCATTGCCATAATAGTTGGATTTAAAATTGTTTTTTGAACTTCTGCTAATAATTCAGCCGTAATAATTGGGGCTGGGGCATAAGTACCCATGCCACCAGTATTTAAACCTTCATCATTATCAAAAATTCTTTTATGATCTTGCGCTGAAATCATTGGTACAATTGTTTCACCATCAGTAAAGGTTAAAATTGAAGCTTCTTCCCCTACTAAAAATTCTTCAATAACTACTTTATGACCAGCACTACCAAAAGCTTTGTCGCACATAATGCTATCAATTGCTTCAGTCGCTTCCGCTATTGTTTGTGCAATAATAACACCTTTGCCGGCAGCCAAACCATCAGCTTTAATAACTATTGGTGCACCTAATTCATTGACATATTTTTTAGCAAGTTCCGCTTCTTCAAAAACCTCAAACCGTGCTGTTGGGATATCATATTTTTTCATTAACCATTTTGAAAAAGCTTTCGAACCTTCAATTTCAGCCGCAACTTTAGTTGGACCAAACGCTTTTAACCCAACTTCAGCAAGTTCATCTACCAAACCATTAGTAAGCGGAACTTCAGGGCCAACAATAGTCAAGTCTATTTTATTATCTAGTGCAAATTTTACAATTTCTTGATTATTATTAATATCAAGGTTAATACAATCTGCTAACAATGCAATGCCAGGATTACCTGGAATTGCATATATTTTTTCCACTTTTGAGTTTTGCGATACTTTCCATGCTAAAGTATGTTCACGACCGCCACTACCAATTATTAAAACTTTCACACTGCCACCCCTATTTTTAATGTTTAAAGTGTCTCATATTTGTAAATACCATTGCAATACCATGCTCATCTGCCGCTTGAATTGATTCTTCATCGCGTACTGAACCACCTGGCTGAATAATAGCCGTTATCCCTGCTTTAGCAGCTGTATCAACACTATCTCTAAATGGGAAGAAGGCATCTGATGATAATACTGCTCCTTTAGCTTTCTCTCCAGCTTGCTCCAACGCAATTGCCGCAGAACCAACTCGATTCATTTGACCCGCACCTACACCATAAGTTTGATTGTCACCGGCTACAACAATCGCATTTGATTTAACATGTTTAACAACTTTCCATGCTAATAATAATTGTTGCCACTCTTCTTTTGATGGCTGGCGTTTAGTAACAACTTTCATATTTTCTATCAGTGCATCTTCAGTATCAGCTTCTTGTAGCAACATTCCACCTGAAACTTTTTTGGTATCAAGACATTTATCACGACCACTTTCTGGCATATCTAACGTTAATAATCTAATATTTTTCTTTTGTGTCAAGATTTCAATGGCTTCAACAGCGTAACTTGGAGCTATTACTGCTTCAATAAAAATTGCACCAATTTTTTCAGCAGTAGCTTTGTCAACAGCTCTATTAAGTGCAACAATTCCTCCAAAAGCAGAAACCGGGTCAGCATCATAAGCTTTCGTATAAGCATCAAGAATATTGCTACCGATTCCAGTACCACATGGGTTAGTATGTTTGATAATTGTTGCAGCCGGTTGTTCAAATTCAGCAACAATAGCATAAGCTGCTTCTACATCAACAATATTGTTAAAGGATAATTCTTTGCCATGTAATTGTTTAGCATTAGCAACACCAATTCCATCATTAAATTTTTCGCGATAAAATGCGGCATTTTGATGAGGATTTTCACCATAACGTAAATCTTGAACTTTCTCCAAAACAACATGAACTGTTTCCGGGAACTGACCTTCGCCTAATTCCTTACTTAAATATTGATTAATACAAGCATCATATTCAGCAGTATGACCAAAAGCTTCTTTAGATAAGCTCATTCTTAATTTTTCAGTAATTCCTTCAGCTGAAGCTAATTGAGCTGCAATTTCATTATAACGGTCAGGATTAACAACAACTGTTACATATTTAAAATTTTTAGCCGCAGCTCTAATCATCGCCGGACCACCAATATCAATATTTTCAATTGCCAATGCTAAATTAACATCAGGTTTTTTAATAGTATCACGGAAAGGATATAGATTAACTACAACCATATCAATACCAGTAATATTATGTTTTTCCATCGCCGCAATATGATCTTGGTTATCGCGAATCGCTAAAATACCACCATGAATATAAGGATTTAAAGTTTTGACTCTACCATCCATTATTTCCGGAAAACCTGTTACTTCGCTAACGTATGTTACTGGAATTCCAGCTTCTTTTAATGTTTTCATCGTACCACCAGTTGATATAATATCAACGCCGGCAGCATGTAGTTTTTGAGCAAATTCAACTAAGCCTGTTTTATCTGATACACTAATAAGTGCGCGTTTTATCTTCATTTTCATCCCTACCTATTCTTTTATAATTACTTTTCGACCAATTATCTTTAATTTATTTTCCATCACTAAAGAAATCGCTTTTGGATAAAGCGTATGCTCTAAATAAAGAATTCTTTTTGCTAGAGAGTCTTCGGTATCATTATCAAGAACCGGTATTGATTCTTGTAAAATGATTGGTCCACTATCCATTCCTTCATCAACAAAATGAATAGTGCACCCAGAAACCTTTGCGCCATAAGCTATAACTTGTTCATGCGCATTTTTCCCTGGAAAAGATGGTAATAACGAAGGGTGAATATTAATTATTTTTTCTTTAAATTCTTGTATAAAATACGGACTTAATATTCTCATAAAGCCTGCTAAAACAACTAATGAAACATTATGTTTTTTTAATGCTACAACAATTTTTTCTTCAAAGTCTTGTTGATTACTGCATTCTTTACGATCAACACAAATAGCTATAATATTGTTTTCTGTGGCAATATCAAGTGCCTTCGCATTAGGTTTATCAGATATTACAACGCCAATTTCGACATTTAAGAGTCCTTTGTTTATCGCTTCAATTATTGCCTGCAGATTACTTCCTCTACCGGATGCTAACACACCAATTACATTATTTTGCATCATCAAAAGCGCCCCCTTTTAGGACAACCTCCTGTTCTCCTGCTGTAACTTTTCCGATAATAAAGCTTTGTTCATTTTGTTCTGCTAAAAATGCTTGTATTTCTTCTACAGCATCTTCTGCTACAACTAAAATCATACCAATACCCATATTAAAAGTGCGATACATTTCAGGCCAAGCAACATTACCCCACTCTTTTAACAAGTTGAAAATTGTTGGTCTTGCCCAAGCATTAGTATCAATTTCCGCACCACAATTTTTCGGTAAAACACGCGGAATATTGTCATAAAAACCGCCCCCGGTAATATGAACCATTCCAAAAATATCAAATTTTTCAATCAACGGTAGACAAACCTTTGGATATAATCTAGTCGGTGTTAATAGTTCTTCACCAATAGTTTTATCAAGTTCCGGAATAAACTCAGACCCATTAAAACCTTTTAAATCAAAACAAATTTTTCTAACTAGAGAGTAACCATTAGAATGAACCCCTGAAGATGGTAACCCAATAATAACATTGCCCGGTTTAATTTTTTCACCGGTAATAATATTTTCTTTTTCTACAACCCCGACTGAAAAACCAGCAATATCATATTCGCCATCAGGATAAAAGCCTGCCATTTCTGCAGTTTCCCCACCAATTAGTGCACAGCCAGATTCTTTACAAGCTTTCGCTACCCCACTAACAATATCAGCAACTTTTTCTGGTTCTAATTTTCCTACCGCCAAATAATCTAAAAAGAATAAAGGCTCAGCACCTTGTACCAAAATATCATTTACGCACATCGCCACTGCATCTTGACCAATTGTATCATGTTTATCTAACATAAACGCTAAGCGTAACTTAGTTCCGACACCATCAGTACCTGAAACCAACACCGGCTCTTTATATTTTGTATTTAGAGCAAATAACCCCCCAAATCCGCCTAAATCACCTAAAACTTCTGGGCGATAAGTAGCTTTAACATGATTTTTCATTAATGATACAGCATGATTTCCAGCATCAATATCAACACCGGCATCACGATATGTCAATTGCTTGTTATCTTTATTTTCTAAACTCATTGAAATCCTCCTAAAATTAATCAAATTACAATAGCAGATTAAGACTCCGCTTTTTACAGAGGAGTCTTAAATTTAGCATTTACATTGATTATCTTTTCTCTTTTCAAACATGTATTTTGCAGAATCATTACCATCTTCTTCACATGGTGTGCCACCGCGATAATCACTATTAAAACAAGCGAAGCACAGGTCGTCACTATTAATTTTATTAACAGATTTCATTAATCCATCAATTGATAAAAAGTGTAGTGAATCCGCTCCGATATATTCTCTGATTTCTTCAACAGTTTTTGTTGCCGCAATAAGCTCTTTGCGAATAGATGTATCAATTCCATAATAACAAGGATAAATTATTGGAGGTGAGCTAATACACATGTGTACGGCAGTAGCTCCAGCCGCTTTTAACATTTTTACAATTTTCCCACTGGTTGTTCCTCTAACAATAGAATCATCAACCATAATAACAGACTTGCCTTCAACCACTGATTTCACTGCATTTAATTTTAGCTTAACGCTATTATCACGTTTCTTTTGAGATGGCTGAATAAAAGTTCTGCCAATATAACGATTTTTCATCAACCCTTCACAAAATGGTATCCCTGATTCTGCACTAAACCCAATAGCCGCTGTTGTTCCTGAATCTGGCACAGAAATAACAATATCGCCAGTAAACTTACTTTCTCTAGCTAGCATTTTTCCCATTTCAAAACGAGCAGCATGAACACTTTGTCCATCAATGACACTGTCTGGTCTTGCAAAATAAATATATTCAAAAACACAGGCCGCTTTAGCAATATTTTCAGCAAACATTATAGACTTAACACCATTGTCATCAATAACAACCATTTCACCTGGTTCAATATCTCTAACAAATTCAGCGCCAATAGTATCTAACGCACACGACTCTGATGAAAGAACATACCCTGAGTCAAGTTTCCCTAAACAAAGCGGTCTAAAGCCTTGAGGATCTCTTGCCCCAATTAGTTTGTCTTCCGTCATGATTGTGAGACAGTATGCACCTTTTATTTTATTTAAACTTTCGACAATTTTATCTTCAACACATTGTTTGCGTGAGCGAGCAATCAAATTAACAAACACTTCTGAATCAATCGTTGTTTGGAAAACCGTTCCGCAATCTTCCAATTCAGCTCTAATTTCATGAGCATTAGTCAAATTCCCATTATGAGCCAAACTAATCTTACCGCCAGAATAATTAACCATTAGCGGTTGTGTATTTGCTAATAAACTTGATCCGGTAGTTGAGTACCGAACATGACCAATTGCAATATACTGTCCATCCATATGCGGTAATTGATGACGAAAAACTTCATTTACTAAACCCATACCTCTGTGAACATCCATCCAGGAACCGTCTGTAATTGCAATGCCAGCACTTTCCTGACCTCTATGCTGCAATGCATATAAGCCTAAATAAGTATTAAGTGCGACATCATCTTCACGAGAATATATTCCAAAAACTCCGCACTCTTCTTTTAACTTATCCAGTTCTAAATCTAGCATATAACCTCTCCTGTTAATCTATGTAGTACTTCTTTATAGGCATCTTCAATGTTTCCAAGGTCACGACGGAATCTATCTTTATCTAGTTTTTCACCGGTTTTACTATCCCAGAATCGGCAAGTGTCAGGAGAAATCTCATCACCTAACAATACCATTCCTTTATGTAAACCAAATTCTAATTTAAAATCAATTAATTCAATATCTTTTGTTTTTAAATATTGTGTTAATACTTCATTAACTTTTAAAGCGATACTTTCCATTTCAGCAACTTGTTCTGGTGTTGCTAAATTTAATGCTGCAACATGGAAATCATTAATAATCGGATCTCCTAAATCATCGTTTTTATAATAAAGTTCAACAACAGTATTCGGTAATTTAGTCCCTTCAGCCCAGCCTAATCTTTTTGCTAAGCTACCGGCTGCAATATTTCTTGTTACAACTTCTACTTGAATAATTTCCAATGATTTAACTAACATTTCACGATCACTTGGCATATCAATAAAATGACTTTCCACACCATTTTCTTTTAATAATTTAAAGAAAAAAGATGATATTTTATTATTCATAATACCTTTATTTAAAATAGTGCCTTTTTTAGCACCATTGCCAGCAGTTGCATCATCTTTGTAATATACTAAAACTTCATCTTGGTTATCAGTAGCAAATATTTGTTTTGCTTTACCTTCATACAACATTTCTTTTTTCATTAGAAACCCCTCCAAAAAATATTATTTATCATTAATCATTGCCGAAACTTTAGCTGCTTTTGCCTCAACTTCGTCAACCATTTTTTCACGTTGTTTCGCTAATTTACCCTGTAATTCTTTATCAGAAATTGATAGTATTTGTGCAGCAAAAATACCGGCATTTTTCGCACCATTTACTGCCATTACACCAACCGGAATACCAGATGGCATTTGAACCATGCTTAATAGTGCATCCATACCGTTTAAAGGTGTTGCATTAATAGGTACTCCAATAACCGGTAATGTTGTTAAACTTGCAACAACACCCGCTAAGTGAGCTGCTGCTCCAGCAGCCGCAATAAAGAGATTAACGCCTCTTTCACTTGCTGTGCTAACAATATCATGAACTTTAGCCGGCGTACGATGTGCTGAAGCAACAACAACTTCAGTCTCAACACCCACCCCTTCTAAAAAATCAGCAGCCGGTCTTAAAATCGGCCAGTCAGAGTCGCTTCCCATTAAAATACAAACTTTCATTCACTACATCTCCCTATTATATAATAAATTTTATTTGGTTAATTTTTTCACTTAAGCTTTAGACAATAATTCATATTTTTCCATTAAAGGATAATTTTAAAATGCAAAAATAATAACCGGGCAGGCTATTTTGTATATTATACTACACAAAATTTCCCACCCGGGTCTTTTCTCTATCCGGGTTAGTTTTTTTTACTAGCTCCGAGCATATCCCTTTTCATAATACATAAACTTGTCTTTGTAACTTATCTTCAACTAATGATAACAAAAACAATAAAACTATGTCAACGAAATTCGTTTTAATATAAAAATAATCAACTTAAAACTTATCGCGACATTAATTTGCCAATTTCTCTCATGATTTCATCAGTAAATTCTTGCATTACAATTTTGCCGTCTTCATTAGGTTGATATTTTATCGGTTTTCCAAATATAAGCTTTATTTCATTACCCCAGAATTTATTTTTTTTAATTATTACTGCTGTGGGAACTACCGGTACATCAGCTTTTATAGCAATTAATGCCATTCCAGCTTCAGCTTCGCCCAGTTTTCCATCTTTACTTCTTGTCCCTTCGGGAAATAAACCTAAGCACTCTCCACTTTTTAATAAGCTAATTGCTTTTTTTATAGCAACTCGATCTGCCGTTCCCCTTTTAACCGGAAAAGCATTTAACCTTTTGATAATATAGCCAATTATTGGAATGTCAAACAACTCTTCTTTGGCCATAAAATTAATTTTTCGGGGCAAAAAAGTACCAATAAGCGGTGGATCCCATAAACTAATATGATTTGCGGCAATAATTACCCCTTTAGTACTAGGGATATTTTCAACGCCAACAATTTGGCACTTGAAAAAATTTTTAAAAATAAATTTGAATAAAATAACTCCTATATTATACATTTTATCTCCTTATTGGCAGAGTTTTATAATTTCAGCAACAGCTTCTTCAATACTTAAGGCTGTAGTGTCCAATAAAATTGCATCAGGCGCTTGCTGTAATGGTGCAATTTCACGCTCCATATCCATTTTATCTCGAGCAGCTATTTCCTGCTGAATTTGCGCTAGATCAATATCATAGCCCTTTTTTGATAACTCAAGCCATCTTCTACGTGCTCGCTCGGCAATAGAGGCTGTTAAAAAAATTTTAACATCAGCATTTGGCAAAACATTAGAACAAATATCACGACCATCCATTACAACTCTTCCATTTTTCGCCATTTCTCTTTGGATTGCGATTAACTTTTCACGAACCTTAGGTTCTTGAGCAATACTTGAAACCAACTTAGTAACTTCTGGTGTTCTAATTTCTTCCGTAATATTTTCATCGTTTAAATACACTTTTGTTATTCCATCAACATATGTCAAAGATAATTTTATATTATCAATTGCTGTTAAAATACCTATTTGGGAGTGTAATGACAAATACGCTATCGCACGATACATTGCTCCAGTATCAATATATAAATATTCTAACTGTTGTGCAACTAACTGAGCGACAGTACTCTTTCCGGCTCCTGCCGGTCCATCAATTGCAATCACTAAATTCTTCATGTTAACCTCAATTACATTTAATTTTTTCTAAAGTTTGATAAAAAGTAGGATAAGAGATACAAACACAATCCGGATTTTCAATATTTACGCCCTCAGCCGCTGCTCCTGCTACGGCTAATGCCATAGCAATACGATGATCGTGGTAAGAATAGCAGTTGGCTTTATTTAATTTTCCTGTCCCCTCAATAATCAATCCATCTTCTGTGCCAACAATATTTCCACCCATTTTTGAAAACTCGTTTACTACAGCACTTAATCTATCGGTTTCTTTAACTCTTAACTCCTCAGCTCCGGTAATAATGGTTTTGCCCTCAGCAAACATTGCAGCCACCGCAATGACAGGAATTTCATCAATTAATCTCGGCATTATTTCTGCTCCAAAGCTAGTTCCTTTTAATTTTGCCGATTTTACAATTAAGTCTGCCATCGGCTCTTTGCCACTCATTCTTTCATTAACAACCTTAATATCAGCACCCATATTTAGTAAAACATCAATTATGCCAGTTCGAGTTTTATTTACGCCAACATTTTTTAGAGTAAGGTTACTATTGGGAATAATGCTAGCCGCCACTAGCCAAAACGCCGCTGAACTAATATCTCCAGGAACTTCTAAGGTCTCTGGCGAAATTAACTGTTCAACTTTTTGGATGCCAACACTTGTTCCCTCTTTATAAAGTTCAACACCAAAAGTTTCAAACATTTTTTCAGTATGATCTCTTGAAACATATGGTTCCGTAACAATAGTCTTACTATCGGCATACATCCCTGCTAATAATATCGCAGATTTTACTTGTGCACTAGCCATCGGCATTTCATAATTAATTGCTTTTATCTGTTCTACTGGCAATATTGCTAATGGTAATAACCGAGAGTTTTCACGAGAAACAAACTGTGCTCCCATTTTAGAAAGAGGTTTAATAACTCTAGCCATTGGTCTTTTTCTTAAAGAGTCATCGCCTGTAAAAGTTACAAAAAAGTTTTGCGCTGACAACATCCCCATTAACAAGCGTAAGGTTGTTCCTGAGTTTCCTGCATCTAAAACATTTTCCGGTTCTTTTAAGCCATTTATCCCAACACCATGGACAACTAACTCATTGTCATTTATTTTTTCAATTTTTACGCCTAACGCTTCCATACAAGAAACTGTTGATAAGCAATCCTGAGAATTTAAAAAGTTTTTAATTGTAACAGCTTTATCACCTAAACTAGAAAACATTACACTGCGATGTGATATTGATTTATCACCAGGAATAAAAATTTCTCCTTGTAAACCTTTAACAGCATTAACTTCTAAATTATCTCTCATTTTAGCACCTCTATAAATATTTTATTGCATTGCTACAGCTTTTCCAGCAATATATCCCATGGAAAAAGCAGCTTGTAAATTGTAACCGCCAGTATAACCATCAACATCAACAATTTCTCCGGCGAAATACAACCCTTCTATTATTTTTGATTCCATAGTTTTAGGGTTAATTTCTTTAATGCTAACGCCACCGGCTGTTACTATCGCTTCAGCTACCGGTCTAGTTTTAGTAATTGTTAATCTTAAATCCATAATTTGCTCAACTAGCCGCAATCTTTCTTCCTTAGTTATCTGATTAATCATTTTATCTGGATTAATATATGATAAATCAATAATAATATCAATCAATTTACTTGGTAACAACTCATTTAAGGCATTCTTTATTTGCTTTTTTGAAAATTTTTCAAAGTCTCGTTGTACTCGATTATGAAGTTTTTCAAAACTAAGAGCTGGTTTTAAATTTATTGCAAGTTCCACTATTTTATTCTCAGTTAGGTTTTCAGCAACAATTTTACTTAGTGATAAAATAATTGGCCCTGATACTCCATAATGCGTAAATAACATTTCTCCAAAATCTTCTGCTACTTTTTTATCATCTACGATAATACTTGCTTTTACATTTTTAAGTGATAAACCTTGAGCAATTTTCACCCAATCTTCTTCTGTTTCTAACGGAACTAAAGATGGTTTTATCGGAGTAATAGTATGTCCTAATTTTTCGGCAATTACATAGCCATCACCACTTGAACCTGTTGCTGGATATGAAGCCCCTCCGGTTGCAACAATAATCTTATCTGCTTGATACACTAAACCTTTTTTATCTACTACCGCAGTAACTTTATTATCTTCCTTGATAATATTTTTGACAGCTACATCTTTTAAAATTCTTATCTCCAAGCTATCCATTTTTCTTAGTAAGGCATCGACAACATCAATAGCTTTGTCGCTCTCCGGAAAAACTCTACCGCCACGTTCAACCTTTGTTTTAACTCCTAAATTTTCAAAAAAATCTATCAAATCATTATTACTGAAATTATGGAAAGAACTATACAGAAAACTCCCATTACCATGCATATTCTTTATTAATTCCTTAATATCTGCAATATTTGTTATATTACAACGACCTTTTCCGGTAATTAACAGCTTTTTACCGACCCGTGGCATTTTCTCAAGAATGGTCACACTTGCTCCATTTTCAGCCGCAATAATTGCCGCCATCATTCCGGCGGCACCAGCACCAATTACAATAACATTATTGCCCATAAAGTCTCCTTAAAATATCTATTTCATTCTCTGTAACGCTTCAATTTCATTTTCCGATAAATAACGATATTTACCACGCGCTAATCCATCAAGATTAAGTGAAGCAAACTTTATGCGTTTCAAGCTTCTAACCGGACAGCCAATCGCTTCAAACATTCTTCTAACTTGACGATTTTTCCCTTCGTGAATAACGATCTCTATTTTAGCACTATCAGTACTTTTATCAATTTCGATTATATTAACTTTAGCAGGCGCGGTAATTCCATCTTCCAGCCTAACCCCTACTCTTAAAATATCAAGTTTTTCCTCTGCCGGAATTCCTTTCACCTTGGCAATATACGTTTTATAGATTTTAAAGCTAGGATGAATTAATTTATTAGTTAACTCACCATCATTGGTTAAAATTAATAATCCTTCAGTATTATAATCTAATCTACCAACCGGATAAACTCTTTCCGGTACATCCTTTATCAAATCGATAACGGTCATTCGACCTTTCTCATCCTTCAGTGTGGTTACTATTCCTTTAGGTTTATGTAAAATTAAATAAACCATATTTTCTATCGCAATTTTTTTATTATCAACAAAAACTTTATCTTTTTTTATGTCAATTTTAGTTCCAAGTTCAGTGACAACTTTTCCATTTACACTAACTCTTCCTTCGACTATCATTTTCTCTGCTTCTCGTCTTGAAGCAAGTCCAGCTTTACTAATTATCTTTTGTAAACGTTCCAATATATTTCTCCTTAAAGTTTATATTGCCTTTCTCACATTATCAAATAAGAATGATAACGAGTTGAAAATAGTCAATATAAATGATTTTTTTTCTACATTTTCATTTGCCAACAAGTCAATCTGTTCAATGCTTTTGTCGCCATAAAAAACATTAATACTCCCAACTTTTTCGCCCTTTTTAATCGGTGCCTTTACAGTTGGAGGCACCTCAACAACGATATTATAAGCCTCTTGCTCATTATTAATTATCGGTAGTAGTACATCCTCATTAGCAACAACATTAACATTATCGGCATAGCCTTCTTTAATTTTTAAATTTTTAACAATCTCACCTTTGTTAAAAACTTTCTTTGTATTAATTTTTTCAAAGCCACTATTTAAAAGCTTGATAGAATCATCCCACATTCTTTCACTATCAAGTACCACCGCTATTAATTGTACTCCATTGCGATTAGCTCCTGAAACTAAACATCGCCCCGCTAATGACGTATAACCAGTTTTAACACCATTCCCACCATCTACTAAACTTAAAATTCTATTTTCATTAAATAATTCTCGATTAAATTCTTTTCCTGCCCACGGTATTATTTTATGATTTGTTCCAACAATTTCAGTAAATTGAGGATTTTTATACCCGTATGCTGCTATTTTTGCTAAATCATAAGCAGTAGAAAAATGCTCAGGATCAGGTAATCCACTAGAATTAACAAAGTGCGTATTATTAGCACCAATTTCTTTTGCTTTCTTATTCATCAATTTTGCGAAATCAGTTACACTTCCTGCAATATGCTCTGCAACAGCAACAGTAGCATCATTTCCTGATACTAAAATTATTCCATATAACATATCCCTCATACTAAGTTGTTCGCCCGGTGCGAGCCACAATGTTGACCCTTCAGTTTGTGATGCTACAGTGCTGGCCGTAACAATTTCATCTAATTTGCTATTTTCTAGTGCTACAATTAACGTCATCATCTTAGTTGTACTGGCCGGATACATCATTTTTTCAGCATCTCGTTCAAAAATTATTTTTCCAGTCTTAGCCTCTATCAACACAAAGGACTTTGCTGTTATGTCTGTTACTGGCATTGCATATACCGGTAAATAAATATTAAATATAATCAAAGTTAAATATAAAATCCGCTTAAACATCTTAAAACCCTTTCACTGTTGATACCACGCAATGTTTTTATTATATAAACGTTTTTGCAAACTTGCAATAAAATAAAAGAAATTACTATATAAAGCTCAAATACTGCAATGTATTTGAGCTTTATATAGTAATATTATTAACTTTTCATTTCCATTCTTAACTTGTCAGCTATCATCGCCATAAATTCCGAATTGGTCGGCTTGCCTTTTTCAAATTTAACAGTAAAGCCAAAAATCTTGTTAATAGTATCTGTATTACCTCGCGCCCACGCAACTTCAATTGCATGTCTAATTGCTCGTTCAACTCTACTTGGGGTCGTAACATGTTTTTCTGCAATCATCGGATAAAGAATTTTTGTAACAGCCCCTAATAATTCAATTTCGTTAACAATCATCATAATCGCATCACGCAAGTATTGATAGCCTTTAATGTGTGCTGGAATACCAATTTCTCTGATAATATTAGTTACCTCTACATCAATCGAATGCGGTTTGGTAATAGTACTAACGCTGTTAGCCGTACTATTAGTTTTCATTCCTAATTCACTAGTATTATTAACTACTTGTCTGATTCTACTAACAATAACATTCATATTAAAAGGCTTTAAAATATAGTAGTCAGCACCTAATTCTACAACTCTTTGTGTTGTTATCTCCTTGCCAATTGCCGAAAGCATTATAATTTTAGGACGTTTTAATTCAGGAGTAATGTTTAATTTTTCAAGAACACCAATTCCATCAAGGTGTGGCATTATAATATCTAAAATAACAACATCCGGCTCTTTCTTAGCGATTAAATCTAAAATCTCTTCACCATCATATGCAACACCTACAACCTCAATATCATCCTGTTCATTTAGAAATTCTTCAATAATACTAACAAAACAACGATTATCATCAGCTATTGCAACTCTAATACTTTCTTTATTCACAAAATACACTCTCCTGTCTTTATCAAAAGCTATTAACGTCCTAAAAGTGCTATTTCAAAAATCCAATTCTTATTATACTGCAAAAGCAAGATAAATACATCTAACAATTACCGCTTTTTAGAATTTTTTTTACTTTTTGTAATATTAATCTTGCTATTATTATCTTTGGCTCTAGGGCGAATTAAGCAATTTTTGCCAAACCCTACTAAATCCAATCTATGCGCTTTTTTTAAAGCTTCATATACAATATCATAATTTTTAGGATCACGATATTGTAACAACGCTCTTTGCATTTTTTTCTCGTAAGCACCTTTTGCAACATACACCTTTGCTCCCGTTAAAGGGTTGATCCCCGTATAATACATACAAGTTGATAAACTACCCGGAGTAGGAATAAAATCTTGAACTTGCTCCGGACGATAATTTAAATCTCTAATAAATTCAGCGATTTCTATTGCTTGCTTTAAATTAGCACCAGGATGACTTGACATAAAGTAAGGTACTAAATATTGTTTTTTACCGATCTTTTCATTCATTTTTTTAAATGATTCGGCAAATTTTATATAAACATCTTTTCCTGGTTTACCCATTAGCGTTGTAACTTCACTAGAAACATGCTCCGGTGCCACTTTTAATTGTCCACTAACATGATGTTCACATAACTCCTGCAAAAAATTATCCTTTGCAGCTAATAAGTAGTCATATCTAATACCTGATCTGATAAAAACTTTTTTTACTTTTGGTAAATTTCTCAGTTTTCTTAATAATGAAATATATTCTTTATGATCAGCTTCTAATTTATTACAAGGATTAGGGAATAAACATTGTCTGTTTTTACAAGTTCCTTCCATTAACTGCTTCTTGCACGATGGTTGACGAAAATTTGCGGTCGGACCTCCAACATCATGAATATAACCTTTAAAATCATCCATTGTCGTCAGTAATTTTGCTTCCTTTATAATAGAATCACTGCTTCGACTTTGAATTATTCGCCCTTGGTGCGAAACTAATGCACAAAAGCTACAACCACCAAAACAACCTCGTTGACCGACAATACTAAATTTAATTTCTTCAATAGCTGGTACACCACCAAGTTCTTCATAGCTTGGATGATATGTCCGTTGATATGGTAAGTCATAAATTTCATCCATTTCACTGGTTGTCAAAGGCAGCGCAGGTGGATTTTGTACTAAAAACACATCACCTGATTTCTGAACTACTTTTTGCCCGCGCAATGGATCTTGCTCTTGATACTGAATCTTAAAAGCTTGGGCAAACTTAGGCTTACTTTCTATAACTTCTTCATTCGTAGGTGTAAGTACATAGTTGTCAATACCGTCAAGCGTACTAGTTAAATAACATGTTCCATTAATATTAGTTAAGTCTTTAACATCTACACCGTTAGACAAGTTCAATGCAATTTCTTTTATTTGTTTCTCGCCCATTCCATATATTAATAAGTCTGCTCTACTGTCAATTAAGATAGATCGTCTCACCTTATCTGACCAATAGTCATAGTGAGCAAATCTCCTTAAACTCGCTTCAATTCCGCCAATTATTAGCGGAGTCTTCTTCCATATTTCCCTGATTCTATTGCAATAAACTATTGTTGCACGTTCCGGACGCATTTCCGGTTTTCCTCCAGGAGAATAGTTATCAGTACTACGAAATTTTTTTGCCGCAGTAAATTTATTCAACATTGAATCCATATTACCAGCTGATACTAAGATTCCTAGTTTTGGTTTACCTAGTTTTTTAAAATCATGAGTTGATCGCCAATCCGGTTGACTAATAATACCAACTTTAAATCCCATTTTTTCTAAAATTCTACAGATTATTGCCGGACCAAAGCTAGGATGATCAACATAAGCATCTCCACTGACAAATAAAAAGTCAAGTTGCTCCCAGCCTCTTTTTTCCATATCTTCTTTACTTATGGGTAAAAAATCACTCATTAAAAATCTCCTAGTTTAATTTATCTTATCTTTAGTAAAAGTTTTATCTATTACTTCGCCATTCTTTCCTAAAGAACCTAAATCCTTATCATTTAAATTAAGTTTTACGGCACCAGCATTACCTATTTTGAGGCTAAATTCATTTTCTGCTAACCATTCAAATTTATCTTTATTTTTAGCCATTCCTTCAAAAACAACCTTATTATCACTTAAAACTTGAATCCAACAATCTCCTACAAACTCAGCTTTTAACGATAATTTTTTATTGACCTCATTCACCGGTTTAGTACCTTCATTTTTAACAATTGCTTTCGATGAAACTTTTGCTACTGGTTCATTATTAATTTTAGCATTAGAAGCACTATTGGAATCATTGTTCATA